>JABIDL010000026.1 GCA_018651745.1 Candidatus Neomarinimicrobiota bacterium
GGCGTCAAGATCCAAAGAAAACAGCTTAACCAATTGTCTAAATTTCTTCTCGGAAATATGGGAACGCCTAACATACTTGTTTCTCATTGTCATATAAGAACTTACAGCCTTTTATCTTATGCATTCTAGTCATGACCCTATTTTATTTTTTGTACGGGACGTGTTTTTGAGCAAAGTATGATCCCGTCATTTTCTTCAATGCTCCGGATAAGAATATGATTGAAATCAAATTGGGAAATGTCATGATTCCTAATGCAGCATCACCAAAGGCCCACACCGCTTCAAGACTCGCAATTCCTCCAAGAAACACAAATAATACAAAAATCCATCTGTAGGGTTTGATAGCTTTGCTTCCAAAAAGATATTCTGTTGATCTATCACCATAAAAGGACCAGCTGATGGCAGTAGAAACTGCGAAAAGTAGGACGGAAAGTGTGACTATTTTGTCCCCACCTCCAAAAAGCCAACTTAATCCTTCTTTAAATGCAAAGGAGGTAAGGAGACTGCTATTATATAATTCTCTTCCTTCAAATATCCCGGAAGCTATTGCTGCATCTGCTATTGATTTACTTTCAGCTGATATATTCACAAAGAATGCGGTATGTTGCCATGCGCCAGTGGAAAGAATAACCAATCCCGTCATCGTACAAATAATCAAAGTATCGATAAAGGGTCCAAGCATAGCCACGGCACCTTCGCGGATTGGATAATTAGTTTTTGCGGTGGAATGTGCAATTGCTGCGCTTCCTTGCCCGGCTTCATTCGAATACAATCCGCGTTTAATCCCCCAAAGCATGGTCATTAAAATTCCACCGCCCGTGCCTGCTACTGCTGCCGGTGGATTAAATGCCATTTGGAAAATGAGCATAAAACTTTCTGCGATTTTATCATAATTAGCTAAAATAATAAGAGATGCTGCACTGACATAAACCAATGCCATCCCCGGGGCAAGATAACCGGTTACGTGTCCGATTCGTTTAATTCCTCCAATGATTACAAGAGCAACAATTCCTGCCATTAAAAGTCCATTGATGATTTGCTGAATGGAAACTGAAAAATCATTGAAAATGACATGTTTTACCATAAGAAAATGTTCAGGGCCAAGAATATTTGACATTTCGGAATAAATCTGATCTGACACGGTAAAGGACTGAATAGCGTTACCGGTTGCAAAGGAACAAATAATGGCGAATGCTGCAAAGGCTACTGCCATCCATCGCCATTGTTTTCCCATTCCGTTTTCGATGGTGTACATCGGACCGCCGGCTGTAAAGCCTTGATCGTCAATTTCACGATATTTAAGAGAGAGAGAACATTCTGCAAACTTCAGCGTGGTTCCAAAAAATGCGGTAACCCACATCCAAAATATCGCACCCGGACCACCGTAATAAATGGCGGTAGCTACGCCGGCAATATTTCCAATTCCAACCGTTGCAGAAAGAGCAGTGGTTAATGCACGAAAATGATTCAAGTCGCCTTCATCTTCGGGATTATCATAAATACCTCGCGTGACATTGACTCCATGCCGGAGATATTTTATTTGTGGCCAACCAAGACGAATGGTGGCAAAAATCCCGGTTCCTACGAGTGCTATTACCATTAAAGGTATTGCTCTTTCTGATGGGAAAGACCAAACTGCTTCAAAAGAATGCAGTCCAAATGCATACAGAAGAAAAAGAATTATGCCGAAGGCTAAAAGTCCGGATTTAGATCGATTCATGGATGAGTCCTTTATATTCAGTGAAAATTTGATCGATAGTTTACGGGATGGAAACGACAGGCGCAATTTGGAATTGCAGACCAGTTCAGGTTGTCTTTACCTTGGAATATGGAATTATTCCGCAAGTCGCCTCTAGTGTTTATTGCCATTGCTGTTTGCAATGGAATTGTGGTTGGAAAGATTTTCAATGTGCCATTAACAATGTTAAGCGTCCTGGCAATTCTGGCGTTTCTTCTTTTTGTTTATTCTCATTATACAACGAGTGAGATCGCATTCCTGATTACTATTTTTATTCTATCTCTCGGCTATTTCGAATTAGAAGAAAACCGATTAACCCGATTAAGAGAAACGCTTGATTCTCTTCATGACCAACCCGTGCATTACAGTGGAAGCGTATTAAATATTCAACAAACCAAAAAAGGACAAAAGATCCATTTAAAAAATATCAATCTCGCATCTGAAATTAGTTTTGATAATTCCTTTACATATCATGTATATCTACGTGGAATCCATTCCATTCTAATTGGCGATACACTTTCCGGGCAGGGTGAATGGATGGCATTATCCGGACGAAGAAATCCCGGGGATTTTGATTTTCGTTCTTTTTATCATCGTCAAAATATTTTCGGGAAAATTTTTCAAGATAAATATGCAATTCCTTCAATAGATACACTTTCTGAAATTTCAATTATGAGGACAATGGCTCAGATTCGGAAAGATTTGAATCAAACGTTTCATCATTATGTTGGAAAACCTTACGCAGGATTGTTATCCGCACTTATCACAGGGGAACGGAATGATGTTGATCCTGAAATAAAAGACCATTTTATTGCAACAGGAGTGGTTCATGTATTGGCGGTATCCGGGCTTCATGTTGGTTATGTACTGCTCGTTCTCATTTTTATAACAAAAATACTTCGAATTCCTTGGGGTTGGGATCGTGCAGTCATTTGGATCGGATTGCTTCTTTTTTGTCTTTTAACAGGAGGAAAGGCAAGTGTAATTCGCGCTTGTTTAATGGCAGGTCTTTATATGTTGGCGCCGGTAATAAATCGTCCTGCTAATATATGGAATATTATTGCTGCGGCTGCACTTTGTTTACTTTTATGGGATCCTTTATATCTGTTTAATATGGGGTTTCAGTTGAGCTTTACTGCCGTCATTTCTATCGTATTTTTCTATAATTATTTGAATCGTGTTTTGCCGGAATTTCTACAAGTCCCTAAAATGAAAAATCCAGTTGCAAAATTTTTCTGGGGATTATTCCTAGTGTCATTTTCTGCGCAAATTGGAACCCTTCCATTTACGGCAATTTATTTCGGAAAAATTCCGATAATTGCTCTTATTGCCAATATAATAATTGTTCCGCTTATTGGAGTTTTAGTTGGCATTGGATTTGTAATTTCACTCTTTAGCTGGATTCCATTCGTTGGCGAAGTATATGGGCAGGCCGCATGGTTTTTTGGGACTATTATTGATAATTTAGCAGCGTATTTCGCCGGATTTAAATATGGTATTATTAAAACGGGAAGCATGCCAATTTATTTGGTGTGCGTCTATGTTTGTTCCATTATCGGCACTTTTCTTTTCATGGAAAAAGCGTTCAGAAAAAAAGGCATCATTGCACTTCTTATCGGTCTCAATGTCGCTGTATGGACTCCTACTTTTCAACATCCCGCGATGGATGTTATTTTTTTGGACGTCGGTCAAGGTGATGCTGCTCTTGTACGGTTTCAAAATGGAAAAACGATGTTAATCGATGCCGGACAGCGAAACCGATATCAAGATTCTGGAACGGAAATGATACTTCCGGTTTTGGATTATTTTAATATCAATAAATTGGATTGGATTGTGATGAGCCATCCGCATAGCGACCACATCGGAGGATTGATTTCTGTTTTGGAATCCATACAGGTCGATTCAATTTGGGATACGCACATGGATTACCATTCTTGGACATATAAACGTATTTTAGAATTGGCAGAAGAAAATAATACAGGAATTAGGAAATTAATCAGTGGAGAAATAAATCGGATTGATGGTAATACTGCCGTCGAAGTGTTTGCTCCGGACACAGTTTTTATAAAACACGAATCCAATGTGAATAATGCGAGCATTGTTATGAAATTGATACATGGGGAAAATTCTTTTCTATTTACCGGAGATTTGGAACATGAAGGCGATGCGTTTTTACTTTCTTTCGGTTCAGTGTTGAAAACCGATGTACTGAAAGTGGGACATCATGGCTCCATTACCAGCACGACTCAGGCATTTTTGAACTTAGCGAAACCTACCTGGGCCGTTGTGTCGGTTGGCAATAAAAATAAATTTAACCATCCATCTCCGATTGTTATGGAAAGGCTATCAGAGAAGGTATCAAATATCAGACGAACGGATTTGCACCAAGCAGTGTGGTTCAAATCTGATGGTGAAAAAATTTGGGAGGTGGATTGGAGGTAGTGTGTTTCTGTAGATCGATCGCTATCGAGCAGAGATGCTCGATGCACAATATTTCTGTCATTGCGAATCCGCCAGTCGGCGGATGAAGCAACCCGCTTACATTTGTCTAAACTTGATGATTTGTGATTAAACAAGTTCAAGGGGATCACTTTGTTGCTAGCGCGTTTCGTGATGACGGTTCGGGCGTTTTGGGTATACAGGCGATGACAGTGCTCTTTTTCAATCGCTCTTCAGCAATTCTCTGAATTAAATTATTCCAAGGTAAATGATGGCAATTGATCCAAAATATATCGCCGGGGTGGATGAAGCCGGCCGTGGACCTTTAGCGGGACCGGTAGTAGCAAGTGCTGTTATTCTGAAAAAAGATCATGGAATCGAAGGGCTTGGCGATTCTAAAAAACTAACCCCAAAACGCAGACAAGCAGCATTTGAACTTATTATGGAAAAAGCGGAAAATGTCGGCGTCGGATTGGTGAGTTCAAAACAAATAGATCGAACCAATATTCTTGCTGCCACGCATAAAGCAATGAAAATGGCATTGGGTAAATTACATCCTACTCCCCAATTGGCATTGATTGATGGAAGACCGCTCAGGACAAATGTGATCCAGAATAAAGGAATTGTTGGCGGGGATGGAAAAATTGAATCCATTATGGCTGCATCCATTGTGGCGAAAGTAACCAGAGATAAAATCATGGAACAGTACGATATTGTTTTTCCGGATTATGGTTTTGCAAAACATAAGGGATACGGCACAAAACTGCACATGGAAGCACTTATATTACATAAAGCGTGTCCCATTCATCGGAAATCTTTTGCGCCGGTAAAAGCAAATATGCCAACCATGAATTGGCTGAAAAATGAAAAGAAAATTGGTCGTCTTGGCGAACAGCTAACTGCCCTCAGATTAATGAAGGATGGGTTTCGCATTCTTGAAATGAACCGCACCTGCGGCAATCATGGCGAGTTGGATATCATTGCTAGAAAAAATGATTTACTGGTTATTGTGGAAGTGAAATCTGCAACAAAGGAACAAATGGGGGATTTGTCACTTAAAGTTGATCATCAGAAAAAACAAAAATTACAAAATGCTATTCAGCATTATTTGCAAAAGGATGAACCAAAATTCAAAGATATCCGACTGGATGTAAGCACCGTATTATTTATGAAAGGAAAACCAAAAATTGAGTTTTTCCGTGGCGTGGATTGATTAAGTTTCCCGTCAATTTTAAATCCATTATGACAAAAAATAAATTAATCCGGGAAATTCGATCCATTGCGATTCTAGTGACGATTGTATTGCTTTTAAAGGTGACAATCATGGAATCATACATTGTGCCGACGGGAAGCATGGAACGCACAATTATGACGGGCGATTTTTTAATCGGTAACCGTTTTGTATATGGAATGCGCACACCTGATTGGTTGGGTATTATTTGGACAGATATTGGGTTTGATATTCCATATGTACGATTTCCAGCATTTAAAAAACCCGGACAGGGCGATGTGATTATATTTAAATATCCCAGAGATACCCACCAAAAATATGTCAAACGATTGATAGCAGGCCCGGGTGATTCTCTTGAAATAAAATCTAAAAAAGTATATGTGAATGGGGATGAATTTATTCTTCCAAAGCATGGGCGATTCCAAATGCCTTTAATTTCTAAATCTTATAGCCAACCAGATATTTTCCTTGCAAACGGATCGAACAAAGATCATTATCCTACAATCCGGATACCGGCAAAAGGGGACCGCATCCCAATAAACAATGAAACAAATTGGCGATATTTGCTTCCACTTATGATGATGGAAGGTCATACGGCGGAACTAAATAAAGGAACCGTGAATTACCAATTTGATTTAACAGATCCCTACGATCTTAGACGAAGGGGGAAGAAAGAAAACGTACTTCGTCAGTATCGTGAATTTGATGAAAATGGAACCAAATTAAATCCATGGTCCGGAGTGTTGACACATTCAGATTTTCAATATCTTGTCATTGATGGCAAACCCATTCAGGAATTGAGTGAATATGTTTTAACGGAAGATTATTATTGGGCAATGGGTGATAATCGGGACGATAGTTTGGATAGCAGGTATTGGGGATTTGTCCCGCATAAATATATTCTTGGGGAAGCATTGTTTGTTTTCATGTCTCTCGATTTGGATAGTTGGATACCAAGATTGAACCGGATTGGAACGGTGATTCGCTAATATTTTACTCTTGCCTGTAAGGATAGCAACAGCGTAGTTTATTTCAACGAGGTAAGGAAAAAATTCATGACATTATTTACACTACAATCACGATTTATTGCGTGTGCACTCATATTAACGGTTGCTGGGGTTTACGCTCAGGATGATGCATCTGAAGCGATTTCAGAGCCGGATACGGCAGCTGTTGCTGTATCGGATACAACGGGTGGATCGGAAGAAATAGGAGTGCCAGAAACCGAAGAAATAAGTGAAGGTAAAACATTTATAGAGTTGGTACCGGGTGCCGGAGGATTGGATTTAGGCTACAAAGGATATCCATGGGGAAGTATGATTTCCAAAATTCCGTCCGCTTCTTATATAGATTCTGAAGACTTTTCAAATGATTCGACAAGCATTGTATTTAAGGGAAATCTTGGATTAGAAGAAGTTCGGATGGGATTTTTCTATGGAGATGGCGGGTTTTGGAAACTTGAGATTGATTATACCTTAGACCGCAGCAATGTAGATTCCCAAGTAAAACTATTCAATAAAATAGAAAAGAATTTGGCCGAAGTATATGGTCCCCCAAAGGGAACCAGTCAGCTATTAAATGGTCCAAACTCAACATATTCTGATGTAATGAATGTAAAATTTTCCCGTGCGTTTTATCGTTCATCGTGGAATGTCGTTCCGGTGAAGGTTGAGTTAATACTCTCGGGAATTGCGCAAACACCATCTTCGGATTTTCCAATAATATCTTCGACACCCAGTTTTATGAAACTGGTCTATTATAATCCGGACTATATGATTGTGGATGAAGGCGATCCAAATCCAGATCCGTTACCATCCATTTTTGATATATATTAACTTTGTTTGGTTGCGCCAATGGTCCGACCGTTTCTTTTCATTATTCTGGCTGTTAAATTTTCGATGTGCCCCACACCACCGATGATGGTTCGTTATTTTAATTTTGACGGTGAAAAAAGTCCGGCATTAAAAGAAACGAAACAAATTTTAGAATCCCTCGGTTATTCTGTGGATGTTTTTGCGCCGGAAAGCAATTTTCTTGTTACAAAAGCAACTCAGTTAAAACGCGATATCAGGCGGTATGATTATTCTCTTGCTGTTTATATTACCGATATGATACAGATTCACATCATTGCTGAAAAATATGTTTTTAAACGTAGCTCTGAATCTTCGTTGGGTGGTGGAGAAGATATTACAGAAAAACAAATATCCGATCGTTTACCTTACGAAATTCAGCAAAAAGTATTCGGACCGATAATTAAGGCGTTGGATGCGAAGGGATTTAACGAGGATACTGAAAAATTCAAAGAAACGTGGGTTTTACACAAAACTGTTAAGAAATCCATTTGGAGGCATGATCTTTCTATAGCAAATTCTCGACTCGATTTAAAACCATTAATCATTTCTTAGGTAATTATTATGGCAATAGACTTTGATAAAGAACAGGGCAGAAAAGAATATTTAACATCAAAACTGGATGACCTTCTTGATGGTATTAATGATTCGTATGGAAAGGTTCTTCTTGATGAACTTATCAGCAGACTTGAAGGAACCGTTAAAGATTTTAACGATGAAATCCAATCTCTTACGAATCAATTAAAAGAGAATACTTCACTGAAACAGGAACTATTAGAGAAAATCATTACCGAAGAAACTGCTCCACCTTCAGAAGGGCCATCGGATGATGCATTGGAAGATGAAACTGATTCTAATGCAGAGGAAGGGCCTAAGGAAATGAGCGAATGGGAACGACGGTTAGAAGATTTGAGCAAAAAGGAATAATAATCGAATGAATATTAAAGACAAAATTATTTTTAGTTTATTAACGGTATTAATCATTGTGGCCGTGTATTTTCAATATGTTTCTGATTCCATGCAATCTAGAATGGTCGTCCTAAACGAGCAGGATCATCGGCACATTGGTATTGTAGATAGTGAATTCAGAGAAGATTTACGGAAACTGAATTTAAAATTTGAAGGCCGTGGAAAACATTTACGAAGAGCGCAAGCTGCGATTGTAGCCAATACGGACCTAATTATGCATGTGGCAGATTCCCTTACTGAGCAGATTGAAAATGTTCAATGGAATTTAAATGAACATTCTCGTAAATCTGATAGACGATTTCAAGATTTAGAGCAGGATCTTTTAGATCTTCAGGATAGTTTTGACAGTTACAGACGTAAATCGCAAAGAAAAATTGCAAATTTAGAACAATCTGCTACTGCAATTGAAAAACGGATAAAAGAAATTGAAGATTTAGAAATCATTCAAAAAGAGAAAGCAAAAGTAGCAAAGAAGAAAAAATAGCGATTAATCGTATTTAAGTAATGATCAGAAAAATTTGGGGGCTATTTATTTAGCCCCTTTTTTATATGAAATTCACATCCAAACATATTCAAATGATTAATGAAGGAATCGATTCTTTTAATGGTTTCCAATATGATATTGCTCATACGATTTGGGAGCAAGTTTGGAAGGAGATGCGAACGAATGACAATCGCTATTGTTTAAAAGGATTAATCCAAATTTCCGGATCTTATTTGAAATGTTATTTTAAGAAAGGCGACGCATCTGAGTACTTGCTTAGAAGGGCAAAAATAAATATATACAAATATATTTCTGAGCTGAATCAGTTTATTGAAAGTGATTCATTAATTACAGATATTGATTTATTGCTGAAGAATAAGATAACAATTAAAGTATTCCATAAAGTACAAATAAAAAAGCGGGGCAGACTTCACAATGACCTCGGAACAAGGTGAAGGTCTACCCCTTCCACATACCAAAGGTACCAAACCAGCACCTTCTACATTTAAAGTAAATGTTTAATTAACCAGATGCAAGAACTATTTTAAAGGGTAGTGCCGAGGGTCGGAATCGAACCGACACGGAGCGAACTCCACTGGTGTTTGAGACCAGCGCGTCTACCAATTCCGCCACCCCGGCATATAAACCAAAATTATTGGACAAGAAAATAAGAAAGACTAAAATAATGTCAATCATTATTAGTAAAATACTTTAGATCATGATTTCAAAGCATAAGCCAGAAAACACTTCAGAGTATAAATCAATGAAAATAACAGTATTTGGCTGTGGCACCTGGGGTGGCGTTATGGCAAACTATCTTTATTTAAAAGGACATGATGTTTCGATTTGGCAGCGGAAAGGATCAACATTAAATCATCTTGTCAAAACGAGGCAACATCCTAAGCTCACTGATTTACATTTCCAGGATTCCATTGATATTCAATCCAATATATCTGTTGGGTCATCCTCGGATTTATGGGCGTTAGCGGTTCCAAGTAGTGCAATGAGAACCCTAGTACGGCAGCTTAAGGAAATCTATAATCCGAATCAACTTATTGTTAATCTCACTAAAGGTTTAGAGGAAGAATCATTGATGACGATGAGTGAAGTCATTTCTGAAGAATTAAATGCCGATCCAAATCATATTGTGAGTCTATATGGCCCAAGCCATGCAGAGGAAGTATTTCTTCAGCTTCCTACAACATTAGTTTGTGCCTCAAAATCCATTGAAACCGCAACTACAGTTCGGAATATTTTTTCATCATCAACTTTAAGAATCTATTCCAATTCAGATGTTTTAGGAGTAGAATTAGGCGGATCGTTAAAAAATGTCATTGCAATTGCAGCAGGAATTTGTGACGGAATTGGATTTGGGGATAATACAAAAGCGGCATTAATGGTAAGGGGTTCTAAAGAAATTGCACGGTTGGGGAAGGCAATGCATGCATCCGAATTGACGTTTCATGGTCTTAGCGGCATTGGCGATCTTATTGTAACCTGTATTAGTAAATATAGCCGAAACAGGTTTGTTGGCGAAGAAATCGGTAAAGGTAAATCACTTAAAAATGTATTAAAGAATTTGGGGATGATTGCCGAAGGTGTGACGACAGCAAAATCTGTCATGAGTATTCAAAACAAATATAAAATAGAACTTCCAATCTGTTCGGCGGTCTTTGATGTTCTCTTTGAGAATAAAAATCCTAAAACAGCAGTAACTGATCTAATGAATCGATCCCTTAGACATGAAGAGATATGAAATCCTTTTGGTTCTTTTATCATATGACTATTAGGAATTAATTTGAAAGTCTGCCCTTGTAGTTCAATGGATAGAACAAGTCCCTCCTAAGGATTAGATGTAGGTTCGATCCCTGCCAAGGGCACAAAAGGAAAGAGGAAAAAATGTTAAAACCAAAAAGACAAACGTATCAAAAAGAGTTAAAAAAAGATCCACTTCTTGAAGGTGTAAATGCACTACAGCACAACATTGAAACGAATTCGAAAATATACGGTAGAGCGATTATTGGAGTGCTTGCAGTTATATTAGTTGTCATAATTGTATCAAGAAATATGAGCGCAAAATCAGAGGAAGCTCAGATCGTTTTGAATAGGGCAATGGTTCTATTTGAACAAGGCGATTTGGATAATGCTCTCTTAGAGTTTGAAGCATTGTATGATGAATTTGGAAGTACAGGAAGCGGAAAATTATCAGCATATTATTTGGGACGATTATATTTTGACCGTCGCGAAATGGATTTAGCACAATCATATATGACAGATTATGTTAACAACCCCGAAATGCAAATGCTTACAGCTTCAGCCTATTCCATTTTAGGAAAACTTGCAGAATTGGACAAAAATCTTACATCAGCAAAAACACATTACCAAAACGCAGTAAAATACAGCACAATGGAAACTGACCGAAATCATCATAGTTTATCTTTGGCTGCGGTGCATATTGTTGAAAACGAATCTTCGGAAGCTTTAAATATTTTGGATAACATTATACAGGAAAGCAATCCCAATAATCCTATCCGTGCTAAAGCAGAACGTTTGAAGGGTCAATTATAGTAAATTAATCTTTTAAAATTGCCGTTTGATAACTCGGTAAATTGGTATATTTTACGACGTGAAAAGTGGGTTGCGCGACCCACTTTTCGCTTGTATAGAGACATGATAATTAGAGAAAAAGTCGAAAATCTGCTCCCGAAAGGGATCCATTTATTGGATATGAAAGAAGATTCAAGAGGAAGATCTGTACGCCTTGTGATAGATTCAGATCAGGCAATTGATTTACGTATGACAACTGACATTACACGTCGGGTGAATAATGCTGGCGTTTTGGATTCCGCATTTCCTAGTGGGTATAGTTTGGAAGTTTCTACGCCGGGAGTGTCTACGCCTTTGACTAAACCTTATCAATTCAGTAAAAACGTTGGACGAATATTGAAGTTGGTTTTAAACCGAGGTGAAACACATCAAAAAGTTCAGGCAGAATTACTGCATGCAGACGATGATGGAATTCAGTTTGTTAAAACAGATTCAGAACCTGAACGAATATTCTATAGAGATATTATTGAAGCTAAAGTTAACATTTCCATTGATTAAACGCGGGGAGGCAGTGTGATAAACAGAGAATTAATTGATTTTTTCGCAGATGTTGCGAGAAGTAAGAATGTCGAAAGATCTGAACTAGGAACCATTTTAGAACAATTATTCCTTTATATCATTGAGAAGGAAAGGGGTGAAGCCTCTAATGTGAGTGTCATTGTAAATCTTGATAAAGGTGAAATCGAAATTTTTGCAGAAAAAGAGATTGTAGATGAAGTGATGGACCCTGTTTTGGAAATTTCTCTTGAGGAAGCACAAAAGATTGAACCCGATCTTGAAATTGGCGATTCTTACGTAGAAGTCATTGAAGCTGAACAGTTTGGACGTCGAATGGTTCATTCTGCTAAGCAGTTTTTCAGTCAACGGCTTTTGGACATTGAAAAGCAAAACATCTATGAAGATTATGCCAACCGAATTGGAGAAATTATTATTGGCACAGTTCGGCAAGTTCATCGGGATCGCGTCTTTGTAAATATTGAACAGGCAGAATTAATCATGCCCCGAAAAGAACAAATTTCAACAGAACGTTACCGTAGAGGTGATACAATTCGAGCATTGATAAAATCTGTAGAAGTGACTCCAAAAGGTCCGGAAATTATTGTTTCACGTAGTGATAATCATTTTCTTTACAAATTGTTTGAAATGGAAGTACCGGAAATTGAAGACGGATTTATTGAAATTACCGCAATTGCTCGTCAATCCGGAGAACGAGCGAAAATAATTGTGAAATCTTCCGATCGAAGGATTGATCCGGTTGGAGCCTGTGTTGGAATGAGAGGAAGTAGAATCCAAGCCATTGTTAGAGAATTGGA
The DNA here is from genome assembly GCA_018651745.1 of Candidatus Neomarinimicrobiota bacterium. NCBI lineage: Bacteria > Pseudomonadati > Fidelibacterota > Fidelibacterota bacterium. The sequence continues at coordinate 12,632 of JABIDL010000026.1, forward strand.
TAATGAAAAAATCGACATTGTTAATTCAAGCGATCAGCCTGAGGTATTAATTTCTCGAGCCTTATCCCCAGCAAAACCCATTAATCTATTTATCGAGGATCAAAGCAAATACTGTGTTGCAATTTTTGATGATGACGATTTGGATATTGCGATAGGACGTGGAGGTGTAAATATCAACTTGGCATCTAAAGTGACCCAATATAGAATTGACGCTTACGGAGAAAAAGAATATCAGAAACGATCTGATGCCCAAAAAACGTCTCTAATTGATGTTCCGGATTTTCCGAAGATAGCTGCAAAATCATTAGAAAAAATCGAAATTTTAACCGTTGGAGACCTCGATTCAGCAGAAGATGATGTTTTGGATGATTTGTTAAAAGATGAAGTACTTGAAAAAGTATATGATACAGTGGATGAATTCATAAAAGAGGCTGTTAAGCCAGATATTGAAGAAGAAGAAGTCGAATTACCGGAAGAAATTCAGCTAGAAAATAATGGAGATGAAGATTCTGAAGAAATTAGCAAATCCAAAGATCCAGTACCAGAAAACGCAGATGAAAAAGAGACTTCTAAAGAAGAAATAGATGAAGAATCGACTCAAGATGAATCTGAAGAAAAATCAAAAACTGACGAACCTACTGAGGATAATAGTGCAATAACTGAAAAGGAATCTTCGGAAATTCCTGAAAACGAAAAAATTGAGGAGACGGCATAACGATATGGCACGCCCAGTAAGAATATTTCAATTGGCCAAGGAACTCAATATTTCCCATACGGAGATTGTTTCCTTTCTTAAAAATAAAGGAATAGTGGTTGGTAGCCATATGTCTCCGGTGGATGATGATGCGCATGCACTTATTATGGATGAATTTGCTAAAGATAAAGAAAATGTGGATCGATATCGGAAGGAACAAGTTCGGAGAGAAATTCATGATACAAGGGTAAAAGCAGAGCAGTTAGCCCATAAAAAGGTAGTTATTTTATCTCTAGAAGATCAACGGGCATTAGAAAAAGAAGAAAAAGAAAAAGCAGCAGAAAAAGCAAAACAAGATCAAAAGAAAGCAAAACAAAAGCAAGCTGAGGAAAAAGCCAAAAAAGATAAGGAAAAAGAAAAGAAAAAGGAAGCGCAAGCTAAACCTAAAAGAAAATTAAGACGTATAGACTTATCATCCATCGAGTCTCAGGTTGGTCAAAAACAAAGAAAGCCCATAGAAAAACCGGGCGACAAAAAACCACATGTAGCCAAAACTACTGATCAAAAAGTGAAAGCTACCATGGCGAAAATGCAGACAAAGACCAAAAAGAAGGTTTATAAAAAAGAGAAAGTAAGTGAAGAGATCGAATCAGAACAAAAACGGACCAATATTTCGATAGCTGAATTTTCAAGTGTAGAGGATTTGGGCAAAATATTTAACGTATCTTCGAGTGAAATCATTCAAAAATGTATGGCTTTGGGAGTGTTGGCTACCATTAATCAACGGCTAGATTGGGAAGTTATTGAACTTCTGGCTGAAGAATACGACATGGTCGCTGAAAAAATTTCAGACATCGGTGAGGAATTATATTCATTTAAAGAGTCTGAAGAAGATTTAGCGCATGCGATTGAACGTGCACCGGTTGTGACGGTAATGGGACATGTTGATCATGGTAAAACTTCTCTACTTGATCATATTCGTGATGCCAATGTTGTTGCAGGCGAATCTGGAGGAATCACCCAGCATATTGGCGCATATAAAGTAGAACTTGAATCCGGAAATCATATTACATTTTTAGACACACCTGGTCATGAAGCTTTTACGGCCATGCGTGCTAGAGGTGCAAAGGTTACGGATATGGTTGTATTAGTCGTCGCCGCAAATGACGGCGTGATGCCACAAACTATAGAATCGATTGATCACGCGAGAGCTGCAAATGTGCCTCTGATTATTGCTATTAATAAAACTGATCTTCCTGATACGGATATTGACAGAATAAAACGTGAATTATCTGAGCATGAAGTTCTGGTTGAAGATTGGGGCGGAAAAGTACAGGCTGTACCGATTTCAGCTAAATCCGGGGACGGAATTGAAGATTTAATGAATGCAGTTATTCTTGAATCCGAAGTGTTAGAACTCAAAGCTAATAAAGATACATTGGCTAAGGGAACTGTCATTGATTCAAGATTAGATAAAGGACACGGTGCAATTGCTACTGTTTTAATTCAAAAAGGTACTTTAAAAATTGGAGATCCTTTTATGTGCGCAAGCTACTCCGGTAAAGTGAGGGCATTGTTAAATGAAAGAGGACAACGAATCCAGGAGGCTTTTCCATCAGATGCCATTCAGGTGCTTGGATTTGATAAAGTTCCTCAAACTGCAGATATTCTTTCGGTCGTTGAAAATGAACGTGAATTAAAGCGCATTTCATCCGAGCGACAAAGAATTAAACGCGAAATTGATCAGAAGAAAATTGGTGCTCAATCATTAGATGCTATGTCAGCCATGATTAAAGAAGGTGCCATTAAAAACCTCCCTCTCATCATAAAAGGTGATGTTGATGGATCTATCGAAGCACTTTCAGAAACGCTTGAAAAGCTTTCTACAGATGAAGTAGGCATTCAGATTATTCATAAAGCGGTTGGAATGATTTCTGAGTCAGATGTTCTTTTAGCTGAAGCTTCACAGGCAGTGATTATTGGCTTTAATGTTCAAGTAAGTTCGAATGCAAAATTGCAGGCAAATCAAGCAGGAGTAGAAATTCGAAATTATTCGATTATTTACAATGCTGTAGAAGAAATCAAACTTGCACTTGAAGGTTTACTTGAACCTGATAAAATCGAGGAGGTTGTCGGGCGGGCCGAAATCCTAACTCAATTTAAAATCCCTAAAATCGGAAACATTGCAGGAACAAAGGTTGTAATGGGGATCATTAATCGTGGAGCAAAAGCCCGCGTTATTCATGACGATGAAACTATTCACGAGGGGAATGTGACTTCTTTAAAACGATTTAAAGACGATGCAAAGGAAGTTAAAGAAGGGCTTGAATGCGGAATTGGCGTTGATGGTGTTAAAACATTTAACGAAGGTGATATCATTGAAATTTTTGAAATAAAAACTGTTAAAAGGACTCTTGGATAATATTGAAACAGCAGTTACCATATAAGCGGACTGATAGAGTTTCGCATCAAATCCAAGGAATTTTAGGAGAAATAACAACTCGGCATATTAATCTTTCTCATCTGGGTTTTATCACATTTTCTCGAGTCACAATTACCCCGGATTTAAAAATTGCATCGGTATATTATACCGTTATGAAACCTAAACAGGATATCAAATTGATAGAACGAGAAATGAAATCAAAAATTTCACTTTTCAGGAAATATTTAGGGCAAGCATTGCACATAAAATTCACTCCGGAAATAAGATTTTATTTTGATGATTCTGTAAATTATTCTCATCGAATTGAAGAAGTATTATCTAAGATTGATATTCCGATTGAAACCAATGATTCTGAATCTTTATAAACCCATCGGATGGACATCATTTGATGTTGTTAAAAAAGTTCGAGGTATTACTCGTGTAAAAAAAGTTGGACATGGCGGTACTCTAGACCCTTTTGCCGAAGGTGTATTACTCATTGGAACAGGTAAGGATACAAAGTCTCTGACTGAAATAAGTGCACAATCTAAATCATACACTGCTACGCTTACCTTAGGTTCATCAACAGATTCTCTAGATTTAACCGGTAATATTCTTGAAAAGAATTTGGTTCCGCAGCTCACTGATAATGACATCGCAGAAGTGTTAACAGAATTTTTAGCAGATCAAGAACAAATCCCGCCTATGTATTCCGCAAAAAAGATTGATGGTGTTCGATTGTATAAACTTGCACGAAAAAATATATCAGTTGAAAGAAAACCGGTTCCAATTCATATCAGTCAAATCCAATTAGAAAAATTTGTATCGCCAAATATCACCTTTAATGTGCATTGTAGTAAAGGAACATACATTCGTGTACTTGGTGCGGATATTGCCGAAAAACTCGGTACCAGCGGACATTTAACGTATTTACAACGCCGTAGCGTTGGAAACTATTTGGTTGAAGATTCTTTATCTTTAAAAGAATTTGAAAAATCATGGACATCTGCCGCAGCCTAAAGGAAGTAAAACCGTCCTATGAATCCGTTGTCACCATTGGAACATTTGACGGATTGCATCGTGGCCATCAGGAGGTCATTAAACATGTCGTGTCGACTGCATCAGCACATAATTCAAATTCAGTCGTGGTTACGTTTGAGCCACATCCGCGCCATGTTTTGGATCAGAATTCAACCTTTCCACTGTTAATTGGTATTGAAGATAAACTAAGGTTAATTGGGAATTTAGGAGTTGATAAAACCTTGGTGATTCCGTTTGATATCTCTTTTTCAAAAATGACAGCATCAGCATTTTTGAATCAAATAATTGTTGTCAATTTTCAGCCTAAGCGAATTGTAGTTGGCTATGATCATCATTTTGGACAAAATAGGGAAGGTTCACCCGAATTTTTATTACAATACGGAAAAGACAATCATATTGATGTAAAAATAATTAACCCGATCCATGACCAGGATGTGATTATTTCAAGCACTCATATACGAAAATTGATTTCGGATGGATTTGTACGAAGAGCATCATTTGAGTTAGGTTGGGTTTTTGGATTCCGGGCCGTTGTGGTGCCGGGCTCAGGACGAGGAAAAGGGTTGAAATTTCCAACGGCCAATTTTCTTCCAGTTGAAAATAATCAGCTTTTACCACGTAAAGGAGTTTATTTTGCTAGGGGAAGGATTAATGGTAAAAGTCTGTATGGAATGTGTAACTTGGGTGTTCGTCCAACCTTTAATGAAACTGATTTTGTTATGGAAGTTCATTTTTTTGAAAAATCAATTGGTGATTTATACGAGAAAGAAATAACCATAGAATTTTTAGAACGGATTCGAGACGAGAAAAAATTTATGGATTCTTCAGAGTTAAAAATACAACTTGCAACGGATCAACAAACCTGTAAACAATTAATGAACAAATATCATTAGGAGATAAAATGCCTTTAACACAAGAAAAAAAGAAAGAAATCATTGGATCGTTCGGTGAAAATTCAAAAGATACCGGCAGTTCTGAAGTGCAAATTGCCATGCTGACAGCAAGGATCAGAGATCTTACAGAGCACTCAAAAAAGAATAAAAAGGACCATCACTCCAGACGAGGATTGGTCACGTTGGTTGCGAAACGGAAAAAGCACATGAAATATTTGCGCCGTACGAACCCGGATTCATATGTAAATGTGATTAAAACACTAGAAATTAGAGGATAAAACAATGTTGAAGAAAGAAATGGAATTGGGTGGAAGAACACTTTCAATTCAAACTGGAACGATAGCAAGACAGGCGGCAGGATCTGTAATTGTAACCTATGGAGAAACCTGTGTAATTATCGCTGTAAATGCAGCAAAAGAAGTTCGTGAAGGAATTGATTTTTTCCCGTTGCAGGTGGAATATAGGGAAAGACATTATGCCGGTGGAAAAATTCCGGGTGGTTTTTTTAAGCGAGAAGCACGACCATCAGAACACGAAATTCTGACAAGTAGATTAACAGATCGTCCTATCAGACCTTTGTTTCCAAAATCATTTAAATATGAAACGCAGGTCATAGCAACCGTCCTTTCAAGCGATGGTGAAAATATGGCTGACACTCTTACCGGTATCGGCGCATCTGCTGCACTTATGATTTCTGATATTCCTTGGAATGGTCCCATCGCAACGGTTCGAGTTGGGAGATTGAATGATTCGTTTGTCATTAATCCTACTCGGGAAGAGATGAATGAGTCCGATATGGAAATTATGGTTTCCGGAAATGAAAATACCGTTGTCATGGTGGAAGGAGAAGCTAAAAACATTTCTGAGGAAGATTTTGTACTTGCTTTGGAATTTGCTCAGGATCATATCAAAGAAATCATTGATCTTCAAAAATCTTTAGTCGCAGAATGCGATGTAGTCAAACGTCCGATTCCCGAATCAGAAGAAAATGAAGATTTGGCGAAGGAAGTTAAAGATCGTGTCGCAAGTGATATTGACAATGCGATTCAAATTGCAGATAAACATGATCGTGAAAAAGCAATTGATGATATTCATGAGAAAACGCAATTAGATTTAGAAGAAACTTATCCGGATAATAGTCAATTGATCAAAGATCATATCAACACTCTATTAAAGGAAGCGTTTAGAGAAAATATTCTTGCAAAAGGAATTCGAAGTGATGGAAGATCTACGACGGATATTCGTCCGATTACGATTGAATCTGGATTACTGCCTCGTACACATGGTTCTGCCTTGTTTACTCGCGGCGAAACCCAGGCATTGGTCGTCCTAACGCTTGGCTCTCCAAGAGATGAGCAAATTGTGGATAGCATGGATTTAGATACCAAGAAAAATTTCATGCTTCATTACAATTTCCCTCCATATTGTGTTGGTGAAACCGGAAGAATCGGATTTACAAGCAGAAGAGAAATAGGGCATGGAAATTTAGCGCAGCGTGCATTGAAACAAGTGCTACCGGATTACGACGATTTCCCATACACTATCCGGATTGTTTCGGAAATCATGGAATCAAATGGATCGTCCTCAATGGCGAGTATTTGCGGTGGTTCGTTGGCACTGATGAATTCCGGTGCACAGATTAAAGGTCATGTAGCCGGAATTGCAATGGGATTAATTACCGACGGGAAGCGTAATGCAATTTTAAGCGATATTCTTGGAGCCGAAGATCATCTAGGAGACATGGATTTTAAGGTAGCAGGAACTCGAGAAGGCATTACTGCGATCCAGCTCGATTTAAAAATTGAGGGGATTTCCTTTGAATTATTAAAAGAAGCGTTAGCCCAAGCAAAAACCGGAAGAGAACATATTTTAGATATAATGTATGATTCTATTTCTGATGCGCAAACAATGTCAGAATACGCTCCGAAAATTCTATCTATTCAAATTGCGCAGGAAAAAATCGGCGGACTTATTGGACCGGGTGGAAAAACGATTAAGAAAATCATTGCTGATACAGAATGCGAAGTAAATGTTGACGACGATGGAATGGTGACAGCAGCAAGTCTTGACCTTCGCCGTTGTCAGGAAGCAATTGAACTTGTAAAAGCAATTACCCTCGAACCTGAAGTTGGAATGGAATTCGATGGAACGGTCACGAGGTTAATGACATTTGGTGCGTTTGTAGAATTTGCACCGGGCCGGGAAGGCCTTGTTCATATTTCCGAACTTGAGTGGAGTAGGGTAGAAAAAGTCGAAGATGTTTTGAATCCAGGTGATAAAGTTAGGATCAAACTCATTAAGGTGGATGACCAAGGTCGTTTAGATTTTAGTCGGAAAGCTTTGCTGGAGAAACCGGAAGGGTGGACCCCACCGCCAAAACGCGACGATCATCGAGGTGGCAGAGGAAATTCCCGGGGAAATAAACCCTTTCGCAAAAAAAGATTTTGAAACATGAAAGAGCTGAAAATGAATTAATTTCTGTTCATAGTTTTCAGTTTTTTCAACTAAGATTAAATTAGTCACATGACCGATCACATTTCGATCAACTCAAACCTGGTTGAGATGGAATATGCCGTTCGAGGGAAAATTCCAATTCGTGCTGAGGAAATGGAAAAGGAAGGCAAACCGATCATTTCTTGTAATATCGGCAATCCACAAGCATTTGGACAAAAGCCGATTACTTTTTATAGGCAAGTCTTAAGTCTACTTGAATTTCCCTCTGCAATCAACAGGGAACGTGACTTCATTCATAACATTATTTCCGAGAAGGAATCTCTCTCTCTTTACTCTAATTCGATTCTAGAATACGCTGAATCAATCCTAATGGAGTTAAGATCGGGAACTGGAGCTTATTCAGAAAGTAAAGGTCCACTATTTATTCGAAAAGCGATTGCAAATTTTATCGATAATAGAGATAAATCTGAAAATTCTAAGAGTCAGCTTTCCAACTTCGACCATATATTTTTGACTGATGGCGCTAGCGATGGCGCAAAGCGGGTTCTAGAAATCCTAATCTCAGATAAAAATGATGGAATAATGATTCCAATTCCGCAGTATCCTCTCTATTCCGCTACGATTAGGCGGTGTGGCGGAACTCAGGTGAACTATTACCCCGATGAAGAATCTGACTGGTCATTGAACAAATCCATTTTAGAAGACTCATTTGCCGCTGCAGTTAAACAAGGAATAAAGGTCAAAGCGATTGTGGTTATTAATCCTGGAAATCCGACCGGCTCTATTTTGGACCAAGAAAGTATAGCGGTTTTGTTAGACTTTGCAGAAGAGCATGACTTGGCCATTATTGCCGACGAAGTATATCAAGATAATATTTATGGTGAAACTTTCACATCATTCGCTTCTGAAAAAGGTGAGAGGGACATACTTCTATTCAGTTTACACAGCTCCTCTAAAGGATTTCATGGTGAATGTGGACATCGGGGCGGTTATCTTGAAGTACGTGGTAATCCTGTGGTAAATGATTACGGAATCAACCTCATTGACATTTTATTGAAACAGGCTTCTGTAAGTTTATGCTCCAATACAATTGGTCAATGTCTTATTTATATGATGGTAAATCCGATAGAAAAGGACACAGAAGATTTTATTCATTATGAATCTGAGAAAACAAATATACTTACGGAGTTAAAGGAAAAAGCAACTATCATCAAGGAAGCTATCCAAGAAATGAATGGGATGGAAATTTTTGGCCGTACCGGCGCAATGTATCTTTTTCCACGAATCAATAAAATGCCGGCTGATAGAAATGATTTTGACTATTGTATGGCTCTGTTGGAAGAAACGGGATTATGTACTGTCAATGGTGCGGGGTTTGGCCAGAAAAATGGAACTCATCATTTAAGAATTGCATTTTTACCGCCCAAAAATAGATTAGAAATTGTTCTTCCTCAATGGATTCAATTTCATAATCAATTCGTTTCTCAATCATAAAATTTCGGTTATAATAATTTTCATCCTTAATAAATTTCAGTTGTAATAGGATTCTAACCTCTTTAATATAAAGTATTAGTTTAAGTAGAATATATCCATGAGCACTGACGCATTATCCATAAAGAAACTCTATTACTCCATTGGCGAAGTAAGTAAAATTACTGAATTAAAACAGTATGTCCTTCGGTACTGGGAAACAGAATTCAAACAACTAAAGCCTTCAAAAAATAGGGCAGGAAATCGTATTTACCGTCAACAAGATATTGACTTAATTCTTTTGATTAAAGATCTGCTTTATCGCCAAAAATTTACCATTGCTGGTGCGAGGGATAAATTAAAATCTGATGAGGCAAAATCTTCTATAGAGGAACAAAAACTCGATCGTGGTTCTGCTGAGGCGCCATCGAAATCCTTATCCTCTGAAATTCTATTAAATTTAAAACAGGATCTTGAATCAATTCTTGAAGGTATTAGAAAATCATAATAATCGGAACGTGGCGCAGCCCGGTAGCGCACTGCAATGGGGTTGCAGGGGCCGCAGGTTCAAATCCTGTCGTTCCGACTTTTGTTATTATTTTTTCGTATATTCTTAAACCTTATTTATTCTAAGGTTGACTAATTCGTAATTATTAAACATTAATTCAAAAGGAAAAACCTCATGAAACAAATTCTACTTAAAACTTTTTTGCCTTTTTTCATTGTTGGTTTGGCTGGCCTGTCCGGCCAAGGTCATGGCGGGCACGGAGGTGGGCATGGACATGGAGGCAATCATCTTACAACAGTTGATACTGTAACTACAACGGGAACGGCAATCGTCTTTAGCGATACTGGTCATTGTTTTATTCATACACGGTATTTTTTGGATACTGACGGAAATGATACCATTGATTTATCTTTAAGATTTGGACCTGAAAGTTATGAACCTGAAAGTGGCGCAGTGCGTCCTTTCGATGGAGATGAAATTACCGTAACAGGACGAGTCATCACAAGAAGAGGACATTCCACAATGAAAGTGTGGACTCTCAACAATATGGAATGGGTGAATCCTGATAGCGGCTACGGGGCACATAACGGCGGTGGCCTGGAAAATTATATAGATTCAGTTTCGGTTACCGGTACAATTATTGCTGAAACCGATTCTGTGCATGATAGAACAAGGTACTTCCTCGATTCAGACAGTGACGGATTAGCAGACTATAAGCTCAGGTTACGTTATTGGTTGCACACAGACTCATCTGCAACTCTACCTGAAAGCGGTGAAAATGTCTCCATTGAGGGATGGGCCCTTGACTGTGAAGTAGGGACGGATAAACTTTGGGTAGTTACAATGGAAGATTATAATCCTGCAAATCAACAATTGGGTACAGACGGCTATACATTTGCGACGGAATTCAAACTGTCCGCAATTAATTATCCTAATCCATTTAATCCAACGACGACTATTTCATATTTGGTTCCCGAAGCAGGGAATGTAAGTGTTAAAATTTTTGATATGCTCGGTCATGAAATCAAAACATTGGCTGTAGGATATCATTCGTCTGGCACTCACCACGTTTCCTGGAATGCGACCAATACTTCAGGAAAACCAGTTTCGGGCGGAATGTATTTCTATGTGATCCAGTCGGGAATTACAACCGTGAAGGAAAAATTGATATTCCTTAAATAATTTCTCTTTAAATCATGTAAAATAGCCTCCAGAAATGGGGGCTTTTTTATTTTAGGGATTCATTGATGTTGTTATAATTTTCACCCTTACTATGCATATATTTTCTGACCCATCCGTGTGGCAAGTTACCCTAATGTTAATGATTCTAATTGGGGTTGCGGTTTATGTCCGCCAATTCAAGACTATCGCAGGTCTTATCGTTGTATATATTGCATTTATTTCATTTTTCACACCTAAAGAAATACCTCATTCTATCCAAAACATACCAGCTCAAACTATACAAAACCAAATTGAAGAAATATCAGATACTTTACCCATGATAGAGGGAGAAAAAGCAAAAGATTCTTCAATCATTTCATTACCGAACATTACAAATGATATGCAAAATGTTCCTGATATTGGGAGTGATGTTTTCATTCAAACAATGGAAATAACCAAAACTGATACCTTATCAAATATTTTTATAATTCAAAAAATGGAAACATGCAGCAATGTTGTAAGTCAAACCCGACATCCGGTGGGTGTTGCCACTGAATTTCCTGATACTATTGATCAGGTGTATTGTTTTACCATGGTGCAAAATCTTGGGAAAACGCAATCGGTAAAACATGAATGGTCTTTTAATGGAACCGTTATTTCCACAATCCCAATGGAAATTGGTAGATCACATTATTGGCGTGCGTGGAGTTATCAAACTATTCAACCGAAGAATACGGGTGATTGGAGTGTGAGCATTAGCGATTCGAACGGAGTAACTCTTAGATCGATTGATTTTTCTATTTACTCCACAAAAACTGACGAAACACAGTCTGAATGAAACTGGTTTTCCTTCTATTACTATTTTTGATTTCCTGTAGGGAATCCATAAGCTACACACACATTCCCCTTTCTTGGATTCAAGAAGAAAGAAAAACACAACCTGGGTTAACTGTTTATTCCGGCAAGAATAAAAACATTCCGCTAAAGGTGTGGTACGCGAAGATAGAAAGGCCGGATTCTTTATATCATGTAAGAGCCCTCGTATCTTCTGATAATGATAAGAGAGAAACGCCAACCCAATTTTTAAATCGTACAGGTGCGGATCTGGTTATAAATGCAGGGTATTTCCGAATGGATAAAAACCCAACGACCCATGTTGGTTTTCTCTATTTATCCAATGAAATGTTTGAAAGACCGTTTTCTACACTTTTGAGATGGAATCGACGCTATCGAACCGCTAGAGGTGCTTTTGGAATTACCGAATCTGGTGAAGGAGAAATAACATGGTCATACACCCGAAATGACTCTTTATTTCGGTGGGAGAATGCAACACCAAATGAACCAAATCATCCTGTAAAATCGTTAGATTTCTCTGCTGCAAAATATTGGCCTGTTCAGGACGCAATACAAGCAGGACCTGTTCTTATCAAAGATGGTGAAATTAATATCACATCCGATGAAGAGTTATTTTTTAATACAACCATCCCAGGCGTTCATCCAAGATCTGCTGTTGGAATTGATGAAAATGGCAGTATTATTTTTTGCGTTGTAGATGGCAGACAATTGGAGAGCAGGGGAGTCGACTTAAATGAACTTGCCATCATAATGAAAGATATCGGTTGCGTAGACGCTTTAAATCTAGATGGCGGCGGATCTAGCGCAATGGTTGTAGGCGGGAAACTAATAAACCGACCCATCGGATTGGTTACAGAGCGTGAAGTCATGTCTGCATTTGGTGTTTTTTCTAGAGAATAAGAAATGCATTGGATTAGAAAAATATATGATTGGATGCTACATTGGGCAGAGACTCCCTATGGTCCGATCGCCCTTTTCTTTTTAGCTTTGGCTGAATCATCTTTTTTTCCAATTCCACCCGATGCTCTTCTCATAGCGCTTGCTCTCGGTCTTCGAACAAAATCATTACAATTTGCATTGCTATGTTCTGTCGGATCGGTAATCGGAGCGCTCATTGGTTATGGCATTGGTCATTACCTTTGGTGGAATGCGCAAAGTGATTTTTCCGGATTGGCGCTATTTTTCTTTAATCATATACCTGGATTTTCTGAAATCATTTTTAATTCAATCCAATCCAAATTTGAAGCGTATAATTTTTGGATTGTCTTTACTGCGGGATTTACGCCTATTCCTTTCAAGGTATTTACAATTTCAGCAGGTGCATTTGACGTCAATATATGGATGTTTTTAATCGCATCAACCGTAAGTCGATCTGCACGATTTTTTCTCGTCGGATGGCTTATTTGGAAATATGGTGACCCAATCCGCGAATTCATTGAAAAATATTTTAATATTTTGGCGATTATATTTACGATTTTATTGATAGGTGGATTTATTCTTATCAAGGTCTTCATTTAGTTGTAGAGATTGAAACATATCTTTTAGATTCTAGGACATTTTCGGGGTGTAGCGCAGCCCGGTTAGCGCGCGTCGTTCGGGACGACGAGGTCGGAGGTTCAAATCCTCTCACCCCGACAATTTGAAAAAAATAATGAGTTACGATCATAAAACCATAGAATCCAAGTGGCAAACTTACTGGGATGAGCATAAAACCTTTAAAACCGAGGATACCTCCGAAAAGCCCAAATACTATGTTCTAGACATGTTTCCCTATCCATCCGGGGCTGGGCTTCATGTTGGTCATCCTCTGGGGTATATTGCAACCGATATTGTAGCCCGCTATAAACGAATGCAAGGATTCAATGTGTTACATCCAATGGGTTGGGATGCGTTTGGGCTTCCAGCAGAACAATATGCAATCCAAACAGGAACCCATCCTTCGAAGACCACGGCAAAGAATATTGTTAATTTTCGTCGTCAAATTAAGATGTTAGGATTTTCCTATGACTGGGAACGTGAAATAAATACAACTGATCCGGATTATTATAAATGGACGCAATGGATTTTTCTTCAATTATTTAATAAAGGTTTGGCATACCAGGCTGAGTTTCCTGTGAACTGGTGCCCGGAATTAAAGACAGTCTTGGCCAATGAAGAGGTTATAGACGGAAAATCGGAACGCGGTGGACATCCTGTCAAACGAGTTCCAATGAAACAATGGATGCTCAAAATTACAGATTATGCAGAATCTTTATTGAATGGATTGGATGACCTTGACTGGCCGGATCATGTGAAAGATTTGCAAAGAAACTGGATCGGGAGGTCCGAGGGGGCAGATGTCGATTTTAAAGTAGAAAATAGAAAAGAAGTTATTCGAGTTTTCACAACTCGGCCGGATACTCTTTTTGGTGCTACTTATATGGTGCTTTCACCGGAACATCCCTTAGTGGAAACTCTGACTACCGATGATCATAAAGAATCCGCATCCAAATACCGTGATGCTGCAAGTCTGAAATCGGATCTCGAGAGAGGAGAGCTCAATAAAGACAAATCTGGGATATTTACCGGCACATTTGCAATAAACCCTGTTAATGGTGAAAAAATCCCCATTTGGATTGCTGATTATGTCCTGATGTCATACGGTACTGGCGCAATTATGGCAGTTCCGGGGCAGGATCAACGCGACTGGGATTTTGCATCCAAATTTGATTTACCCATCATTCGTACGGTCAATACTCCCGATGATTTCGATGGTGATGCGTTTTTAGATGATGGGCCAGCTATTAATAGTGATTTTTTAAATGGATTAAAAGTAGATGACGCCAAATCAGCCATGATCAATTACCTTGAGGAAAATAAAATAGGGAAGAGACAGATAAATTATAAATTAAGGGATTGGTTGTTTTCAAGACAAAGATATTGGGGCGAACCGTTCCCACTGGTGCATGCAAAAGGCAAAGTAAACCCGATTTCAGAGGATGATTTGCCCGTATTATTGCCGGAAGTAGAAAAATACAAACCTTCCGGAACAGGAGATTCCCCTTTAGCAAATATAACCGATTGGGTAGAAATGAAAGATGATAGCGGAAATATTATCGGTCTCAGAGAAACCCATACCATGCCTCAATGGGCTGGATCTTGCTGGTATTATTTGCGATATATTGATCCTTTAAATACTCAGGAAGGTTGGAACTCAAAAAAGGAACAATATTGGATGCCGGTTGATCTTTACATTGGCGGGCAGGAACATGCTGTGTTGCATTTGATGTATGCTCGTTTTTGGCATCATGTGTTATACGATTTAGGGTTTGTTTCCACAAAAGAACCATTTCAAAAATTATTCAATCAGGGAATGATTCTAGGTAACGATGGCTCAAAAATGAGTAAATCTAAAGGAAATGTTATCAACCCGGATGAAATAGTTGACGAATTTGGAGCAGATGCCATGCGATTATATGAAATGTTCATGGGCCCCTTAGACAAAGCAAAACCTTGGTCTGAAACCGGTTTGCAAGGATGCTCAAGATTTCTCAATAAAATTTTACGATTAATTATAAAAGATAATGAAATAAACGCAAATATTATTGAAGATGCAGCAAATGACGAAACAATTAAATTATTGCATCAAACAATCAAAAAAGTCACATATGATATCGAAAATTTGGATTTTAACACAGCTATTTCCCAAATGATGATTTTTACGAATCATTTAATTACGCAATCATCTATTAATCGAAAGATAATCGAATCATTCACATTATTATTAAACCCGTTTGTTCCTCATGTTGCTGAAGAAATATGGAATAAATTGGGACATACTAAATCAATTACGTACGAATCCTGGCCAAACTATGATCAAAACTTAATTATAGAAGAATTAATGACTATTGCAGTTCAAGTAAATGGTAAACTGCGAGCTAGTATTGAAATTGATGCTAATGCCGATAAAGACTTAATTATACAAACTACCAAAGAAAATGAAAAAATATCTCAATATTTAGACACCAAAGAAATTTTAAATGAAATATACGTCACAGGACGGTTAGTAAATTTTGTCATCAAGTGAGTAGTATTAAGTAGGCTGTGCAATTATACATAATATATGTTATGTGCAATTATTGGGTTGGGATGGTTTTTTTAAATTTCTGAAGGTTTTCCTTCTCTCCGATAAGCATTACCGTTTGATTCTTGGATAAAGCTGTATCGGGTTGCGGATTTAACATAACATCACCATTTTCCTCTACAATTCCAACAACCATTAAATTGAACTCATCTCTTAACCCTGAATCTCTGATTAAAACGCCATCGAAACGCGGTATTATTGATAAATCAATTTCATCAATGGCAAGATCTACATATTTCTGTTGTGGTGTTCCAATCACTACGCTGTCTTCTACAAATGGACTCAAAAGCATTTCTGACATTTTATGTCCGCCCGCCACGTATGGATTCACAATTTTATTGGCTCCTGCCCTTTTTAATTTTGCTGCTGTATCATAAATAGCATAACGAGAAACCAAAAAGGCATCTGTATTCAATGTTCTTACGGACATGGTTACAAAGAGATTATCTTGATCGGTTTCCAAGGTTACTACCACTCCTCTTGCAGTTTGAATACCGGCTTCAATCAAGGTTTCTTCAATGGTTGCATCACCAAAAATATAATCGAACCCCTTTTCTTTAATTTTGTCAATTTTGGTGTCTTTATTATCAATCACGACAAATGGAACATGCTTTTCTGCCAGTTCTCCGGCTATCACAGCACCCATCCGTCCATAACCACAAATAATGTAATGACCTTTTAGTTTTTGAATGTGTTTTTTCATTTTTCGACTCCGATATTGACCAAACTCCAATAGTTCAGTCCCAAATTGTGAAATAACGTAAGCAAATCCGCTCACACCGAAAATAATTAAGATCATTGCCCAAATTCGTCCGGCTTCGCTTAAGGGATGGACTTCTGCAAATCCAACTGTAGATAAGGTAATTACAGTCATATACAAACTGTCTATAATGCTCCAATCATCCCCCCCAATAGTAAAAAACCCAATGGTACCTGTTGTGAGCAAAACCAGAACAAAAGTTATAAATTTAAAAGATCTGTTGTTAAAGGGACTCATCTATCCAATCCAAGTATTTTTGTGAACCGCTTTCGATTGGCAACGAAATAATTTCAGGAACGTCATAACTATGTAGTTTCAGTATCAGTTTTTCTACTTCCCGCTCTTTTGACTTTTTAGTCTTAATGAACAATAAAAACTCGTTTTCCTCATTAATATTCCCTTCCCAGCGGTAAATGGATGAAATGTTCGGGATTATATTCACACATGCCACGACTCTTGATTGAACCAATGCGTTAGCGATGGTTTTTGCTTCAGCCTTAGAAGAAGTAGTTGTGAGTAAAACCCGATAATTCATACCCTAAAATTTACTACAGGAAATAATTATCGTTTAGCTCTACTATTAGATTGGATAAAGCCTGTGGATTTGGATAAGGAATTTTAAAATAATTATCCTAATCTGGTTTTGTACGCCCGACAGGATTCGAACCTGTGACCTTATGCTCCGGAGGCATACGCTCTATCCAGCTGAGCTACGGGCGCAAATAAATAAAAAAATTACAACAAATACTTTAGCATATTGAATCGAAGTACGACAAAATTACCACCTTCGTCATGCTCAGGGAATACTAGCTCATGGTGACAATAATCTTTCAGCAGCTTCCACTGTATTCTCAACCAGCATGGCGATAGTCATGGGTCCAACGCCACCCGGGACGGGAGTCAACGCAGTTGCTTTTTGAATCACAGAATCATACTCCGCATCTCCAACCAGTTTGTACCCTTTTTCCGAATCGTCTTCTACCCTGTTAATTCCAACGTCTATCACGACTGCACCTTCAGAAATATCATCACCCGAAATGGATTCCGGAACACCGGTTGCTGAAATAAGGATATCTGCAGAGCGTGTAAGTTCTTTTTGGTTTTGTGTATGGGTGTGGCACAAGGTAACAGTTGCATTTCCAGGGTTTCTTTTGAGACTTAACAAGATGGACATCGGCCTTCCAACAATGTTACTTCTCCCAACCACCACAACCCGCTTTCCATCTGTGTCAATATCATAATGTTCAAGAATTCTCAAAATTCCTTTTGGTGTACATGGAATAAATCGTGGGTTTCCGGCGGTTAAGAGTCCAAGATTTAGCGGATGAAATCCATCTACATCTTTGGAAGGGGCAACTGACAATAAAACATTTTGTTCATCTATAGATTTTGGCAGTGGAAGCTGTACAAGAATCCCGTGAAACCGATCATCAGCATTAAGTATCTGAATTTTTTCCAACAATTTCTCTTCTGAACAAGAATCCGGCAAGCGGATAGTTTCGGAATACAAATTAAGCTTTTCAAATTTTCTGGTTTTACTACGAACATACACTTGACTTGCCGGATTTTCTCCCACCAAAATAACTGCAAGTCCCGGCGTGATACTTGCTTCTTTTAAATGAGTAATCCTGGAATTCAGCGATGCATAAACAGACTCGCTTACTGTTTTCCCGGAAAGCAGTTGAGCTTCAGGCATGGTAGTATCCGAAATAAATTAAGCTAATTCTTGATCGATTTTATCAATTAGAGATAAAACCTTGGATTCTACTTCGCTCGACAAATTGTCTTTGTCTCTGTTCGATGTAAACAATTCATCTGTAACGTTCATTGCTGCAAGTATTGCGATTCGAGTCGAAGATTGAGACGAACTCAATCCATCTTGCACTTCGTGCATTTTGTTGTCTACATATTCAGCGATATTTTTGATATACGTTGAATCTGCAGGTGCTTTTACTGTGTACTCATGACCAAATATGGAAACTCGCACCAAATTGTCCGAATCGTCTATAGATTTATCTTGTTCGTTCATGATCTTAATTTACCATCAAAAATTTTTGAAACAACGTCTATAATTCCCTTAATCAATGGGTTTACGTCCGAATCTTCAAGTGTTTTTGAAGGATGCTGGAATACCAACCTAAATGTTACGGAACGGTTTCCCGATCCGATTGATTCATCTGAAAATTCGTTAACCGGCGACACTAATTTTAAAATATCGCCACCCTTTGTTTGCATTGATTCCAAAACGTCTCCTACCGAGACAGAATCGGATAACACAAAATTCAAATCTCGTTCACTCACAGGGTATGCGTTGATTTGTTTGAATTGTGTTGTTACATCTAATGCGTCCACAATCTGTTGGAATTCAAATTCGAATCCATAAATACCTCGTTTACCAGATTTGATTTTTTGAATAAATGATGTATTTACAATTCCTATCGTGCCAATATCATTTCCCGAAAGACGAATCGTTTGCGCATTGGAAAAAATATCCGATTTGCAAGGAAGAAATGCCAAATCTTGAATTCCAAACCGGGCTGCAATAGAAGTAATCACACCTTTGACAACAAATAAAGATGATTTTATTTGCGTTGAATGATGGATATCCTTATCAGTCCAATTTCCATGAATGACTCCAGCCATTTTTAGTTTTTCATGAATTCCTTTAAGCCCTTTTTTCTTTTGGACAAAAACATTTCCAATTTCATAGAGTCTTAAATCTTGTCTGCCATTTGCAATATTGAAATCAATTTTTTGTATCAATCCCGGGATTAAGGTTGTTCTTAAAAATGCCATTTTTTCACTCAATGGATTCTTCATGGCAACAGGTGTTTCCGCATGAGCGGATGCAATGCGTTTTGACTCTAATGAATTTGAATAACAATGTCCAAATCCAAACCCGGCCATAAATTGAACTACATCCTCAATGGATGCTTCCGGATCGGGTTTGCGAGATGAATGCACACCCGAAAAATGAACGCTCGATGGAACATTATCATACCCGTAAATTCGGATGATTTCTTCAATTAAATCAATTTCACGTTCTAAATCGGGCCGATAAGTTGGTATGTTACAAGACCACGATGAGGCATTCTTTTTTACAATCATCCCCAGTCCTTTTAACGTGTTTGAAACATGGGCATCAGAAATCTTTTGTCCTGAAATCAAATCAAGCTCTGATCTTCTAAGTGTTACTGATGTTTGTTTGAATTTTTTTGGGTACGCATCAATATAGCCTTTAATTGGATTTCCTCCTGCAAAATCAATGAGCAATTGAACCACCCGGTTATATGCAGCTACGCATCCGTTAATATCAGCGCCTCTTTCAAATCTGCGTGATGCTTCTGTTCTCAGTCCTAATGATTTTGCGCCTTTTCGAATTGTAATGGGATCAAAATAAGCACTTTCAATTAAAATAGAAGTTGTATCTTTTGTAACACCGGAATCTTCTCCACCCATAATTCCGGCGATTGCTAATGGATTTTTTCCATCGGTAATGAGACAATGGTCTGGGTTGAATGTATATTTTTCTCCGTCTAAACCAAGGATTGATTCACCCTTTTTTGCCTTGCGGACCTGAATTGCTTTCCCGGGAATTTTATCAAGATCAAACATATGTGTTGGATGACCGAATTCCAGTAAAACAAAATTAGATATATCTACCACATTGTTAATACTCCTCAAACCGGCGGCTTTTAGTTTTGTCACCATCCATTCCGGAGATGGCCCCACCGTTATTTCATTTACAATTCCGGCGATATATCTTGGGCAACCAATTTTGTCATCAATCGTAACTGAAATATGATCCTTCGATGGACTAACTGCTTTATGAACCGGTGATGTTGGAATTGTTAGTGTTCGACCGGTTTTTACCGCTAAATCTCGAGCTACTCCAATATGTGACAGCGCATCCGAACGATTTGGGGTCAAATCCAAATCGATAGCACTGAATTCACTTTTGAGCCATTTAGAAATAGAAGTTCCGATTTTTAAATTGTCTGGTAATTCCATAATACCTTCATGCTCATCTGAAATCCCCAGCTCCCTTTCGGAACAAATCATGCCGGTACTTTCTATTCCGCGAATCGTTACTTTTTTCAATATAAACCCACCGGGAAGTGATGATCCAACCGGCGCAAATGGAATGGAAAGGTTTTCACGAACATTCGGGGCACCACAAACAACTTCGACTGATTGCGAACCGTCAAAAACGGTCACCAAAGATAGTTTATCTGCATTTGGGTGTTTTCGCACAGATGTTATTTTCCCGACAATCAATCCCTTAACTTCACTAAAATTAGATGAAATTTCCGCTTCTAACCCCAGCATTGTTAGCATTTCAGAAAGATCTTCAAGCGATTCATTTACTTTAACATAATCGCTTAGCCAGCTAGTTGAAATTCGCATCAGAATTGCTCCAAAAAGCGTAAATCACCTTGATAAAATAAACGAATGTCATCAATGCCATACTTCAACATAGCGATGCGTTCAATTCCCATTCCAAACGCATATCCATGCCAAATTTTAGGATCGTATCCAACATTAGTAAATACCTCAGGATCCACCATTCCGCAACCCAATATTTCTAACCATTCACCTCTGGATTCGCTCCAAATATCCATTTCAGCACTTGGTTCGGTAAAAGGAAAAAAACTTGGTCGGAATCTCATTTTCACATCATCCCCAAAACATCTTTTTACGAATAATTCCAATGTACCTTTCAAATCTGGAAAGGAAACATTTTTATCTACATACAATCCTTCAACCTGATGAAATAAGCAATAGCTCTTAAAGCTGATGGCCTCATTTCGGTACACTCTCCCAGGTACAATATAACGAAGCGGTGGATTCTGATTTTCCATCAGATGGATTTGCACATTGGAAGTATGCGTTCTAAGGACTGTATTATCGTCAACGAAAAAAGTGTCCTGCATATCTCTCGCTGGATGATGCTTTGGAATATTTAGCGCCTGGAAATTATGATAATCATCATCAATTTCAGGACCGTATGCTACCGAAAACCCAATTGAAATAAAGATGTCTTTTATTTCTTTTAAGATTTGATGAAGCGGATGAATTGATCCTGTAGAAAAATTGAATCCTGGTAGTGAATAATCGATTCGCTGATCTTCATCCGCTTGGTCATCGATATCATCAGCGCCCGATATTTCCTTAAAGGCGTTCGATAGCTCGTCCCTCAATGAATTAAGCTGTTGACCAAATTTAGGTCGATCAGAAGGATCGGCATCCTTCAATTGCTGAAATAATGATGCAATTTCCCCTTTTCGCCCAAAATATCGGACACGCAACAATTCTTGTTCCTGAGGATCGGTCGGAAATTTCTCGACATCTGCCAAAAATGATTTCTTGACAGATTCAATGGACCGCTTAAGATCCATTTAACCCTGAACGGTTTTTACGAGCTCAGCAAAAGCATCAGGTTCTCTGACCGCTAAATCAGCCAGAACTTTTCTGTCCAGTTCGATTCCTTTATTTTTCAGACCGGCTATGAAAACGGAATATGAAATTCCATTCAATCGAGTCGCTGCATTTATTCTTGTAATCCACAGGCGTCGGAACTGGCGTTTTCTTTGGCGGCGGTCACGGTAGGCGTATGTACCTGCTCTAACCACAGCATCTTTGGCCGCTTTATAGGTGCGGCTCCGGGCACCATAGTAGCCCTTGGCCTGCTTTACGATTTTTCTGTGCCGACGATGTCGTGGAACAGATGAGTTTGCTCTTGGCATGATGTATCTCCTATTTAACTTTCGATCATACGTTTAACTCGTTTTTCCGTTGATTTTGAAACAAGTCCTGTTTTTCGCATTTTTCGTTTCGCATCTTTAGAACGGCGAATTAGCATATGTCTATGGTTTGCTTTATTTCTCTTTAACTTCCCGGTGCCGGTTTTTCCAAACCGTTTTGTTGCACCACTACGAGTTTTTTGTTTAGGCATTAGTTTCTCTCCTATTTTTGAGTCAGCACAACATTCATGCGCCGACCTTCTAAATCTGTCTGTTTTTCTATTTCCGAAATATCTTCTAGCATTTGAACTACACGTTCAAGAATGTCCATCCCAAGATCAACTCGAGATAATTCTCTTCCACGGAACATAATTGTGACCTTTAATTTATTACCTTCCAGCAAAAATTTCCTTCCTTGATTTACTTTTGTCATCAAGTCATTTTCACTGATAGCAGGGCGGATTCTAATCTCTTTTATTTTTATGATATGTTGCTTCTTTTTACTCTGGTGAGCCTTTTTCTTTTGCTCATATTTCAATTTCCCATAATTCAGAAGTTTACAGACAGGAGGGTTGGTATTTCCACCAACCTGGACCAAGTCAAGATTTACATCTTCTGCCTTTTCAATCGCTTCTTCAATGGAAACAACACCTAATTGTTCTCCGGTTTCACTTATCAGTCTAACCTCTTTTGACTGAATAGCCTCGTTTATTCGCAACTCTTTTTTCTTACTGATACAATGGTCTCCTTTCATTGATTTCTTGTTTCAAATCTTTTATTAATGCATTGAATTCGATTGATCCCTTATCCCCAATTAATCTTCTTCTAACAGAAACTGTCTCAGATTGGGATTCTTTTTCGCCAATTATTAGCATCACATTTATTTTTTGCAATTCGGCATGGCGAATTTTAGTTCCTATTTTATCCGGTCTTTTATCAAGGGTCACTCGAAATCCTTCAGATTTAAATGATTTCATTACTTTCTTGGCATATAAATCAGCTTTTTCTGACACGGTTAGAATAGTCACCTGTATTGGCGCAAGCCACAGTGGAAAGTCACCTTTATAATGTTCAATTAAAAAACCAATGAACCGTTCGTGTGTGCTTAAAGGTGCCCGATGAATGCATAAAGGTGTTTGATCTTTACCGTCCGAATCGATATAGGTGAGACCAAATCGTTCGGGAATTGCAAAATCTACCTGATTGGTTGCCAAGGTAAATTCTTTTCCAATTGCGCTCCAAACTTGGACATCTATTTTGGGACCATAAAAAGCTGATTCGCCTGGAACTTCTATAAAATTGATTTCACCGTCAGCCAATGCTTCTTTTACTAAATTTTCTGTTTTAACCCATAATGCCGGGTCATTGACATATTTTTTTCCTAAACCTTCTTCGTTATGAAGACTTAATCTCATTTCATATTTTTCAATCCCAAAAATGTCAAAATATTTTAAATAAAGATTACACACGGCTAAAAACTCATCTTTAAATTGATTTTCGGTGCAATATATATGGGCATCATTCATTTGCATACTCCTAACGCGCATCAATCCAAATAATTGCCCGGATTTTTCATATCTGTAACAAGTTCCATATTCGGAAAACCGCACAGGCAAATCCTTATAACTACGCTGTTCAGATGCAAATACTTTATGATGATGTGGGCAATTCATCGGTTTAACATAATAGTCGGTTCCGTCCACATTCATCGCAGGATACATATTTTCTTTATAATGTTCCAAATGACCGGATTTTTCGTACAAAGTTCCTTTGGTCAAATGTGGTGTTCTAATTCTATCATAACCCGCTACGGTTTCTACCTCTTTTGCAAGTTTTTCCAATTCGTCTATTATGGCAGTGCCATTTGGAAGCCAAAGTGGCAATCCCGGTCCAATTTCTTCATCAAATGTAAAAAGTTTTAATTCTTTTCCTATTTTTCGATGATCTCGTTTTTTCGCTTCCTCTAAAAAGGCTAAATATTCATTTAATTGTTTCTTTGTGCTGAAAGCGGTTCCGTAAATGCGCTGTAGCATTTTATTATTCTCATCACCTCGCCAATATGCGCCTGAAGTATCAAGTAATTTAAAATATTTTATCCTGCCGGTTGAAGGAGCATGCGGCCCACGACATAGGTCAAAAAATTCTCCCTGAGTGTATATAGAAACTTTTTCATCCTCAGGTAATTCGTCGAGGATTTCCACTTTATAAGGTTCATTCATTTCCGAAAATATCTTAATTGCTTCTGTACGACTGAGTTCTTTTCTTGTTATAGTTAAGTTCTTTTTAGAAATTTCGTGCATCTTGGCTTCAATTTTAGGAAGATCGCTTTCTGAAAAATCCTCCTCAAAATCAATGTCATAATAAAATCGGTTCTCTATGGTTGGACCAATGGATAATTTCGCATTGGGATATAACTCCATGACAGCCTGTGCTAATAGATGCGCTGCACTATGAAGAAGTACTTCGTGTCCGGCCTCACTCTCGCCTTTGATCACTACAAAATCAACATCTTTGTCAATCGGGATGGATAAATCAATTAATGCACCATTTACTTCAGCTACAACAGCAGCTATTGCCAACCCCGGTCCTATGGATTCGCAGATTTGCATTCCCGTTGTCCCAGACGGGAAAGTTTTTGTGGTTTTATCGGGCAATGTTATGGTGATGTCACTCATGGGTAAAAAATTCGGATGAATAGTTACAAAATAATGTCAAAATAAATGAACGGACTTAGGTGCAAGTTCACTGAGAACAATAAATGTTGTGATATGTTGATAATATTACCATCTTAAATTTCGTGTGGGCGATACTGGACTTGAACCAGTGACCTCTTGCATGTCAAGCAAGCACTCTAACCACCTGAGCTAATCGCCCTAATGAATTCGTTTCGATAACAATAGAATATGGTGTCGAAAAATTCGGTGGAATCTATAATAAATTTGAATTCTGCGTAATTGATTTTCAAAAGAAAATTAACATTAATTTGGAATAGAAAACGTTCCGTTATATGCTACTTGATTAGATAAAATACTCATCGCTTTTTGTACAACAACATCATTTTTTAATGATTCTCGAATGCGAGATTCTGTCCCACCGAATAAACCCGCAAATTCTAGAAATAATCCTCTTTCCAATTCATTAAGTTCATTATTAAAAAGAGCATTTTCGGATTCAATTATTACTTCCTCCGCCTTGGTAAAAGCAAAATGCAATTTCGAATTACCTTCAGTATAATCTTCTAGTTTTTTCCACGCATCACGAAATTGATTTTCACCAGGCAATGCCACATCTACCTCTTGTTCTTCAATAAAAGTATGAAATTTTATGAGCAAACTTTCATCATTTACAACTTGGTCAAATGATCTATAAAGATGTTTATGTTTTTGAGCATATGAAAAGAAAATGCCTTTGCGCAAACACTCTTGGGTAAGGGGTGGAAGTTCTTCAGAATCAACTTCGTGATCAGGATGAATTCCTCCTCCACCCTTAACTGCTCTTCCGCCTTTTGTAGAAAATATACTATCTTCCTCGGCGATTTGTATCACAATATCTTCATCCACATAATCCGATTTTTGTATCAGGCGACCGCTTGGGATATAATATTTTGCGGTTGTTATTTTTAAAGATCTTGTCGGATCTAAGGAAAACACAGATTGCACCAATCCTTTTCCAAAAGATGATTGACCAATGATAATTCCCCGATCTAAATCTTGAAAAGCACCTGCTACAATTTCACTTGCGGATGCACTCCCTTCATTAATCAGAATAGCAATTTTTATATTTCTCGATACCGAAATCGGGCGACGAGCGTGATACGTTTTGTTTGATGCTTTCGTCCTTCCCCTTGTGGTAAGAAGCAATTCACCTTTTGGAATGAAAATATCCATAATATCAATCGCAGCTGCGAGTAATCCTCCGGGGTTATCTCTAAGATCTAAAATAATTTCAGAAACATCTTCTTTTTCCAACGAACGCAAAGCTTGTTGAATTTCTGTCGGAGCATTTTTAGAAAAGCGTGTCAGTCTGATGTACCCAGTAGATTCATTTAACATCCCCGAATAGGAAACATTTTTTACATGAATATCTTCACGGGTTAAAGCAAATTCTAACGGATGATCAGATCCGTATCGCTCGATTGTTAGAACAACAACCGATCCTTTGATTCCACGAATTAATTTTGCCGCATCGTCTAAGGAAAGTTCTATTGCAATGTTATCATCAATTTTGGTTATGATATCGCCGCTGATAATGCCGGATCTTTTTGCAGGAGAATCGTCAAATGGGGCAATAACTGTCAGTTGGTCACTGCGTCGACTCAGTTGAATTCCAACACCTCCATATTGGCCCTTAGACAACAATTCAATTCCATCTCTTTCATTTTCTTCTAAATAAACGGTATATGGGTCTAATTCTGATAGCAGATTTCGAAGAGTAGCGCTTGTATAAACATCGGTATCAAGTTGATCTACATAATTGGTTAAAAGGTATTTATAGGCCTCATTAATCAACCTTTGGGATTTAGCAATTTTTCGATAGAGGTCTGAGCTGGTAAATGCAACGGAAATAATAGCAATAAACGCAATTCCACCGGCAAGGATTTTAAATGACTTTTTGGATTTCATAACGTCTTCTAACCTACAATATTTCTTCGGTTTATTTCCTCTATAATTTTTTGATGAATTTCTTCTACTGAATCATATCCATTCATCACAATAATTCTATTTGATTCCTTTTCAGCGAGAGACATATAGACTTCTCTCACTTTCGCCTGGAACTCAACCCCTCCCTCTTCAATTCTATCTGAATCAGTTTGTTTTCTCCTTGCGGCCTCTTCGGGTAAAATATCAACAAAAAAAGTGATATTGGGTACCAACCTTTCCGTTGCAAACTGATTTAATTTATGTAACCACGATATATCTATGCCCCTACCGCCTCCTTGATAAGCAACAGTTGAATCAATATAGCGATCCGCAATTACACATTTCCCTGATTCTAAATTTGGAACAATGGTCTCGTCTGTTAATTGTGCTCTGCTAGCCACCATAAGTAACACTTCAGTTCTATCCGTTAGTTCTCGGCGGTCTGTGCTAAGGAGCACTTGGCGAATTTCTTCAGAAATGGTTGTGCCACCGGGTTCACGGACCAGAATTGTGTTTTTGCCGCAACCATTCAAATATTCCAATAATAGCTTCGCTTGGGTACTTTTGCCACATCCGTCAATACCCTCAAAGGTGATAAAAATCCCTTTAGACGAAATAGACATTCTTATCATCCTTCCCAATCAATAATGTAAACTCTCCCTTTGGCTTTTTCTGATTAAAATGAGATTTGAGTTCAGAAACGGTTCCTCGAATAATTTCTTCGTGCATTTTTGTCATTTCTCTCGCGGCTACAGCCGGTCTATTTCCAAGTATTTCTTCAATGTCGCCTAAGGTACGAAGCATTCGATGAGGACTTTCATAAAAAATTAATGTTCCTTGGTAATCTTTTACTTTTTTCAATCTTGCTTTCCGTCCCTTTTTTGAAGGCAAAAACCCCTCAAAAAGAAATCGATCAGTCGGCAGTCCGGAAACCACCAAACCGGCGATTGCGGCTGAAGCGCCAGGAATAGTTTCAATCGTACAATGGTCATCAATCGCCGCCCGAATTAATTTATATGCGGGATCGCTGATACCAGGAGTGCCGGCATCGGTGACTAGAGCAATCGAATTTCCATCGTTCAGTGTATTCAATAATTTTGGAATTCGAGTAAATTTATTGTGTTCGTAATAACTTACAGTCGGCACAGAAATAGAATAATGATTCAATAATTTTCGCGTATGCCTCGTATCTTCTGCAGCGACAAGCGATACAGATCCCAAAACTTCAACCGCGCGAAAAGAAATATCTCCTAGATTTCCAATTGGTGTAGCAACGATGTATAAAATTCCCTTTGATCCTGTAGGGTTCACAACTTTCCCAATGCTCGGGAAATCATGTCAATTCCCTGATCAATTTCTTCTGAAGAAATATTTAAATGCGGTCTAAATCGGATAGTTTTTTCCCCAGAACCAAGCACAATTGCTCCTTCTGTTTGGATTAATCCGGTAAGTTTATCTCTATCTTCAGATGAATTACAATCGAAAGCACGAAATAATCCAATCCCCCTTGACCCTGATATTTTATCGGTATGTGTATTTTCTAATACTTCAAGTTTTGCCTGAAGAAAATTTCCCATTTCATGTGCATTTTGAACAAGATTTTCATTTTCAATAATATCAAGGTATAATTTGAAGCGCACCATATCTGTCAAGTTTCCTCCCCAAGTGGAATTAAGTCTACTGGATTCTTTAAAAACATGGTCATCAATTCGATCAAGCCTTTTTCCTGCAAAAATTCCGCAAACTTGCGTCTTTTTTCC
The DNA here is from genome assembly GCA_018651745.1 of Candidatus Neomarinimicrobiota bacterium. Lineage (NCBI taxonomy): Bacteria > Pseudomonadati > Fidelibacterota > Fidelibacterota bacterium. The sequence continues at coordinate 41,157 of JABIDL010000026.1, forward strand.
AAAACTAATAATGTCGGGTTGAGCATCATCACCAAAATGTTGATGGCACCACATTTTCCCTGTAATTGCAATTCCGGTTTGTACTTCATCATAAATCAACAAAAAATCATTTTCATTAGCTAAAGTCTTGAGTGATTTAAAAAAATCCGGCCGATAATGGTTATCTCCTCCTTCACCCTGAATGGGTTCGATTATTAAACAGGCAACTTCATCCGCAGATTCTTTCAATACAGATTTGATTTCGTCCAATGCTTTGACTTCTTTTGCTTCAATGGTTGCATTTGACTCATTAGAAAGTGGAAAATCGATATGGGGATTTGAAATTCTGGGCCAATCAAATTTGGGGAAATAATTTGTTTTTCTCTTATCATGAGAATCAGTGAGACTAAGCGTATATCCCGATCTTCCATGAAAACATTGTTCAAAATGAATCACCTTTGATCCAAGTGTAGATTTTCCATTGATTCGATTTAGTTTTGATTTCCAATCAAAAGCAGTTTTCAAAGCATTCTCCACCGCAAGTGCACCGCCTTCAATATAAAATGCATATGGTAGATATTCCGGCTGAGCAACGTGTGCCATGGTTGTAACAAAATCAGCCATTTGTGTGGAATAGATATCAGAATTGGTCGGTTTATTTAATGCAGCGGTTGCGAGGTATTCTTTATGATCCAGTACATACGGATGATTGTAACCGACCGACATGGATGCAAACATTGAAAAAAGATCTAAATATTCTTTTCCGTCTCGTGCGTCAACCACCCAAGAACCATGGCTTTTTTCGAGATCAACGATCGGGTCCATCCCGTCTGCAAGCATATGATTTCCAATTGCTTCGCGTACGTTTTGCGGTGCTGAAATTTTTGCCATGTGGATTCCTATTCTTGTATATCGAATGTAATGCCTTGGGCCAGCGGTAAATCACTTCCCCAATTGATGGTATTCGTTTGCCGTCTCATATATTGTTTCCATGAATCCGATCCGGATTCTCTGCCTCCGCCGGTTTCTTTTTCACCACCAAATGCTCCACCAATTTCAGCGCCGGAAGTTCCAATATTGATATTAGCAATGCCACAATCGCTTCCGACCGATGATAGAAATTTTTCTGCATTTTGAATATTCATTGTAAACATGGATGAAGAAAGCCCCTGAGGAACATCGTTATGGATCTCAATCGCTTCGTCCAAAGTTTTATATTTGATGATATATAGAATAGGTGCGAATGTTTCTTCTTGAACAATATCCCAAGAATTTTCAGCTCTCACAATGGTAGGTTCAACGAAATAGCCATTCCCTTCAATGGTTTTACCACCATAAATAATTTCACCACCGGATTCCTGCACTTTTTCTAAGGCATGTGAAAAATCTGCGACGGCAGTCTCATTTACCAAAGGACCCATAAGTGTTCCTTCTTTAATAGGATCGCCAATATTGACTTGCTTGTAAGCATTTACCAAACGATTAACCAATTCGTCATAACAAGATTCCTGAACGATAATGCGTCTTGTGCTCGTGCAGCGCTGACCAGCTGTTCCGACTGCGCCAAATGCAATGGCAGGAATCACCATGTTCATATCTGCTGTTTCATCAATGATAATGGCGTTGTTTCCACCTAATTCAAGAATGGTATTCCCAAAACGTTTTGCCACGGATTCACTTACATGCCGTCCCATATTCGTTGAGCCAGTAAAGGAAACTAATGGTATTCGTGGATCGTGAAGCAATTTTTCGCCAACTATAGAACCTTTCCCGATAAGCAGATTAAAAATGCCTTTATATCCATTTTTATCAAGGACTTCATTGCAAATATGCTGAACAGCCACGGCGCATAGTGGTGTGGATGAGGATGGTTTCCAAATGACTGTGTCTCCCGCAATAGCTGCTATGAAAGCATTCCAGGCCCAAACTGCAACCGGAAAATTAAATGCAGATATAACGGCTACGGGACCCATTGGCTGCCATTGTTCATACATTCTATGATCCAGGCGTTCAGAATGCATAGTTTTCCCGTACAGCATTCTAGACTGTCCGACGGCAAAATCGGCAATATCAATCATTTCCTGTACTTCCCCATCACCTTCTTGTTTGATTTTTCCCATCTCCATGGATACGAGCGTTCCAAGTGCATCTTTCTTTTCCCTTAATGCATCGCCCATTTCCCGAACCAATTGTCCTCGAATGGGAGCTGGAACGGTTCGCCATTGTTTAAATGCTGCAACTGAATCAGAAATAACCGTTTCAACTTCGGTTTCGTTTGCCTGAGAAACTGTCCCCAATACATCACTATTCGCGGGATTAATTGAGGTTAAAATGTTATTCGGATCGGATTTAGACCACTTTCCATTTCCAAAGCAAGTTCCCGAGTTCAATTTTTCTATACCAAGTTCTTTTAAAATATCCATGATTTGTTTTAATAATTTATTATCTAAAAATGAGCGCTAAATCTAATCACATTATATGAAATAATGCACGTTGAAAGATCATCTAATTCCTCAAACAAAGCTGGTTACACAACCGGGCAAGCCCAAGCATGGGTATGATTGGTTTCGAATTCAGGGATAGTTTCAGAACATGAATCAATACCAAACTTGCATCGAGGATGAAACCTGCATCCAGAAGGATAATCCTGCGGTGACGGAACCGTACCAGGAATCGATTCAAAATTCCCATCGGAAGTTTTATTTAACAAAGAAACACTCATCAACGCCTGGGTGTAAGGATGTTTCGGATTTGAAAAAATATTTTCCACTCTTCCGGATTCAATGATTTTTGCGGCATACATGACTATTATTTTATGTGCAAATTCCCTGAGTAATACCAAATCATGTGTAATGAATAAAATGGATAAGCTGGACGATTGATGTAATTCTCTTAAAAGATCTAAAATCTGGGCTTGAATTGTGACATCTAAGGCAGTTGTGGGTTCGTCAGCAATCAGTAAATCTGGCTCTTGCGCTAATGCAATAGCTATCAGAACCCGTTGTTGCATTCCACCGGAAAATTCATGCGGATATTGATGGTATCGTTTTTCAGGGTTATCAATACCTACTTTTTCCAACAAAGCAATAACCTTGTCTTTTTTACTCCTACCCACTTCCTTACTTTTAATTCCTTCTAAAATTTGCTTCCCGATTTTCATTACCGGATTTAAACTTGTGAGAGGATCTTGAAAAATCATTGCTGTTCTGCGCGGAAGGATCGGTGCTTCAAAATTTATCAGCGCCTGTTTTGAGGATAATCCTGCCAAAGCAAGCGCAAGTTGGGATTTACCGCATCCTGATTCACCAACCAATCCAACGATTTCTCCCGGCCTAATATTAAAAGAAACCCGATCCACTACCGGAACCGGGTTTCCATCAATCTTATACTGAATCGTTATATTACTAACATCTAAAAGATGATCATATGACATCTTCATTCACTGGCGGTTTTCGATTCGAAAATGCATCGTACCCTAAAATAATTATCATGATTGCCAGTACCCAAAATGAAGCATTGAAATATTCCGCAGAGGAATATTTTATCAAATCTACAAATCTGCCGATAAGAAGCGAGATTCGCCCCATTACTGCAAACCCAAAAGATGCACCAAAACTAATCATAAGAAAATAAATACCCACTTTGGATGCTTTCCCCAATATTCCTTTATGTTCTTTTGAAAAATAAAAATAAAGAAGTCCCGTAATGGTACCGACTAAAATCACAATACTGTTAAAGATTGATGGTGAGGTCAAACTGAAGAACGGCAAATTTGGGTCAGAAAAACTTGCTGCGGTTCCTTTGATTTGTCCAATCACATTCGAATTCAAATACCCATATGCACGCAAACCGGCAGCCATTCCAACTGTGTACGCGATACCCCACCTTGCGAACCAACTGATTTTGGGAATAAGGCTTAAGAGCATCATGATACCTAACGCAAATGGAACTAGATAGATTAAATGCATATCATGCCCTTTATCAATTCCGCCGGCAGGAAAAACTGACGTGGAAATCCAACTCAATCCATTATAGAACTTGTACCATAATGATTCACCGCTGAATTCTTTTGTGGGCCATAGACGTCCAAATAAATTCGGTTGGATCTGTGTCCAAAAAAAGATGGCTGTCCAATAACCGGCCGAAATGCCAACAAATAAATGTTCAGCAATTTTATAAAAAGGATTATCCTTATATAAGTAGGAGAAGATTCCCAGTGTGAGGAAAACTGCAATCCATCCTCCAAATATGGCTGTGCTGCTCATAATTCTATCTCCTTAATATTTTCTAAAACGCTTACGCTCAATGAAATAAGCTGCATTCCCTAAGATGATAAATAAAACAATAACAAGATGTGCAACTGATTGTGCGTCCATACCGCTTGTTGCGCTGCCCTTTTGCCCGATTAATGCTTCATATTCTGCGGCTCCGGGCATGCCTGCCAACACACCTTTCATTTGTCCTGCTTGCACATATGGCATTACCTCGTTCACTTGGATTGACGTAACCCCGGAACTCATCGGAACACCGGTTGGATCTGCGGCATATTGAACCCACTCAATCGTTCCTGGATACCCAGCGGATGACGAAAACAAGAAAGCGAAATCTCTGAAGTTTGTAATCCCGTCCATTAAGGGAATTTCATCAATCTTGGTTTGATACACGTCCACCGTGTACAGTTTACGGATGTTGCTTACAATTCCTTTGACAACCGCTTCGTTTCCCGGGCGAAATCCAAGAAAGACATAATCTACTCCATACACCTTGCCAAATTCTTCATCGGCCACTTGCTTAAGTGCATCTTGTGCCATGAACTGACCATCTGGCCAAAGACAGGTAACAAACACCTTATGACCATTCCTGAAGAAATGCCTCAGAATACTGATGGTCATTGGATGATTTTCCGGTTTGGTGCTGGGACTATATTCAACTGAAAGCAATACATTTGAATTTTCCGGTAATGCTTCAATTGCGTCGTACACTACTTGGGTGGTTTCTGTCGGTCTGATTGGCATACCAATAGGATTTAGAATTGGAATTATCACAACGATGGCCAGAACTAGAAAAATCCAACGACGATCTACTTGCCCAAATTTTAAAATAAAATTTTCAATTGTTCTCATATTTATTCTCCAATATAAGATTTTTCAATCCCGAGGATATAGCGGATTGAAGTGGCGAAAATTCCCAAGCCAATGCCGATCATGATTGCGCGGGTACCGGCAACATTCGGATAATAATAAATCCATTCTTGAATGATTGGAAGATAGAAAATTCCCGGTTGATCCAAAGGCCATCCTGTCATTATCCCGGCGACGGTTACTACTGCTAATCCGATTCCAACGACGCCAAACGTAATCATTTTATCTTTCTTCCAGGAATTCACACCTATACCCAATGCCAACACGATAATATACATGATGAACCAAGAGGAAATGACACTGCCGATGGGAACGCGGCCGACCATGATAATGATTCCCGAAACCAGCAAAAGTGATGCTTCAAAATTTCGAATGCGGAAAGCACGGTAAGAAGCAGACGCCACAAAAAATGCCAATAGAGAAAACATCGTTGCTGACAACGGCGTGAACATAAAATCAAACATCCATTTGAATAATGTTCCTTCCGTGGTTACATGAGCGCCCCAAACTGCTACAGAATCATCTACACCTTTGATGAAAAATCCTGCTGTTATAGCAAACAAAAAACCAAAAATAGCCACAACACTATACGGCCATCCTTTTTTCCTACGCGCTATTTTTTGCAGCTGCAGTTTAATAAGATTCATCGCGCCGAGGATAATGGCAAAACTCGCTAATATATCATACCATTGCGTTGCATCATCATTGACAAACGCCTCAATAGACGGTTCCTCTACAAACCATCCAAAAAGAGTTATCGCGCCAACCAAGGCAACAATGAGAATAGGTATTTGTCTTTTCCAAATCATGCCGTTCTCCTACTGAACTGTTAAAATAGATTGAATTGAAGGTAAAGATCTTTGTGAAGATCCCCATGATTCCATAAAATAATTTGAATCAACTATTGAACTCACAAAATTCTTTTCCGCCAGTGTATAGTAAACTCTCTCTTTTTTAAATCCAGTGAATCCAGAAGAAAGCAATGAATCCTGTTCAAATATTTCAAGTTCTTTCCATAATGACTTTCCATATTTAATTTTACTATTATGCCAAAAATCATCATCATTATTTAATTCTGAATAATTATTAAGAGCGTAGTTTAGGTTTGTTTTTTTCTCTTTATAATCAAAACCAAGTTGTCTCCAATATTTATTTCCTGTTTCTAACGCAAAATTGAGTTTTCGATTTATTCCGATATCAAAATATTCTAAATTTCCATACATAAGTAAAATACTTGAATCAGGAATATTTATTGTATTATTAGCCCATTGATACTTCATTAAATCACTTATTTTATTCCATTGTTTAACATTTAAAGTATCACTTTTTGAATTATTGTTAATTTTTAAATCCATCCATTCTTTTGAAGATGAAAGCTCAAATAGATTTCCGATAAATAAAATAAGCGATAAAATTGTTGTAGCAATAACACCAGCTTTCACCATGTCCTGCCCTCTCACACCGCCAATCAGTTCTGGCTTTTGCGAAAGGTATGCGCTGGCGGCAAAGAATTCTTCACCGATGAGGGTATAATCACATGCCGTAACAAAGAATGGAATCTGCGCTTGCGAAGCTGTTCCGGCAATTTGAATGGCACCGATTGAATTTCCTGTTTCCGCCAAGATTAAAGATTCCGCATAAAATTTTCCCATATACAAACAGGCAGCCGGTTTTTCACGAACCATAATTCCGTTAACGCCGGCCGCATAGGCAAATTGGTCATCTGTCAAATAATGCACCATATCTTCGTGAAACATGTCCGGACGGCCTTCCATCATATAAGATTCTCTACATGCTTCCCGTGCGGCTTTCATAACAATAGATCTTGACACTGGAACATTAAGAGAAGTTTCATATCGTGCAGTCATTTTTGAAACATGACCTAAAACGATCACGCCTGCAACTGTTTCCACTTGATCCATATCCATAATTCCCGGTACAAATAAAACAGGCTTTCCCATTTCTGTAGATCTACCAACAGCTTCTTCAACTGCTTTCAATCCGGGAATGGGACGTAAATAAAATTCTTCTCCGCGTTCTGCCATGCGAATATTATAGAGTAATGTTGCTCCAATTACGACAATAGCAATAAACATTACAATTCTATTTGGATTGAAAAGCGGATGCCCCGCAGACCAATAGACTAGGAACGCAAAAGTCAACCCTCCGGTTATCATCCAAAATTGTTTATCCTTCACTCGCTTCTCCTTCCATTTCGGAATTTACTTTATCCAGACGTTCAATTTCTGATAAAAGAAATTCTACCGTATCCGGTTCTTCAAAAAGTTCTGCGGCTCGATAATAACCATCCGCTTTTATAAAAGAATTTACAATCGGGCCAAAAAATACCATAGCATGACTGCCAAGCAATGCTAATGGTTTTGTCATTTCCAGAAAAAAAATAGCCGGTGTTACAAATCCCGAACGCTGGATTCGTTTAGCCAATCTTGTGATGAATTCTTTATCGGGATTGGATAAAGATATTGGATTAGGAGTCAATGGATTGGGATTGGAAGTTTGGATCATTAAGGCTGCCTTTTAATAAAATTAATTTTCTTTTCCATCGTCTTTATCCTAATCCATTTTCCATTTTAGTCTGTTTCAACCATTTCCAAATTTGCCCGGGGAATTTCAACATTTTCTCCATCAATTTCAATGATAGCAACCCGCACCATAGTTTCGGATTCCATTTTTCTCAAATCAGCAGGAAGGTCTATGACTTTTCCCATTCTTCCAAAATAAGGAGCGCGAATAACACGAACAAGGCTTCCGGCCTGGATTCCTTCGGACGCATTGGCATCTTTGTGATCACCCTTTAGTTGATCTTTTGTTAACGGAACAACAATTTCAGGGCGAATGACACCGGCACGAATTTGCGTTGCGCCATTAACAGAAGCAAATTTTCCGCGATGTTCCTTTAATAAATCAAATGTTTGCGAACCCATTCGGATTTTTCCATATCCTTCGGTTAGGATTAGCGATGTAACCAAATCTTCCGAACCCGTAATGGCAACACCGAGGGTATATCCTAAAATATCTTCTAAATCGAAATAATTAAATCCGCCGACAACGACTCCTGCCACTTTCATTTGAATCGCTTTTTTGTACGCGTTTAAACTTATAAAAGAACCGCCAACAATAATTTTGCCTTCTAATTCTGATGTGATCATTTCTTCAGTGATTTCATCTTCTCGAGTACCTGTTACTATTTCAAGATTTCCTCTGCTTTCCCCGCCGATTCCAAAAATTCCCTGAATAAATACACCTTCAGATTCAATGATAACGCCTTCTTCCGGAAGGACTTTTTTAATGGTTCCGCTCATGTATGCGTCAATTTCAACGGGAATGGGCGCTTCGCGAATCACGACCTGTCCCGTGGTATCAGAAATCACTTCTATGGTCCCATCGACAGGAGCGATTACATTGGATTTGAATAAACCGAATATTCCTTTTGTTTCAGCAATCATTTCATCTTTACTGACTGCCGTGCCTTCTTTTACAATCATTGCTTCTTTTACATCATCCGCATCAATATTTAATTGGTTAGCAACATTGACCATTTGGACATTTCCGGGTAAATCCGTTTTTGCTACAATATCATCGGGTGTAACATTTGAACCTTCTTTAACTGTTACCGTGCCTTTTAAAGGCAAACGTCTCTCTTTATCGATCTTCGTTTCGTGTAAAACTTTGAGTCCGGGTGTGTATGCGTGGGCCATAAATTCAGTAGATTAGATTAGGAGTCAATAGATTCGGATTAGGATTGGGAGTCTGGATCATTTAGGCGACTTCTCCATAATCTGATATTTCTTCACTTATTTGATTCATTGCCGATTGTGATAATTTTGTCAGCATTTTAACAATGGATAATAATAATTCTTTACCATCAACAATTTCATTTTCATTTAATAAGTTTTTCACGACGATCACATCTAGGCAGGATGCACATTCCAAAGCAGATGCCCTTGCAATTTCAAAATAACGTTTTCTATCCTTTGGATAAGATTTACCATTTCCTTCCGCTATATTTAATGGCACAGAAATTGACGCTCTATCCAATTGATCTGCTACATTTTTGTTTTTCCTAATTGGTTTCCAAAATGAATTCAACCATTCAATAAACTGAAGTGAAAATTGATAAACCTCTAATTTCTCATGATTAAAATATATTTTCTTTTCCATATTCTTTATCCTAATCCTTATCCTATGCCCTTATCCTAATCCTTCCAACGAAGGATACTCCTGCATAGCCGCTGACCACTTTGATAAATCAGCAATGCGTTGCTGCGAATTATCGGAAATATTCATTGGACGCCCACGTCCATCTAAAATGATTCCAACCACGCCGCCATAAATAATGGTTTGGATGGTTTCATTTTTTCCTGAACCGATATCCATACCTTTTCCCGGAGTCAGTTTAGCATTCACTTTTTCATACGGAACATCAATTCTGACAATATCGCCAAATTTGATTTCATGAGTTTGAGTTTCGCCATTTAACAATGTTAATTCCGCATGTAAAACGGTTGTACCCGGTTTTGTGGTTCCAACAGGCGCGACGCACGTTCCAAGGTGAATTAAGCAATCTTTTTCAAAAACTTCGATGGCAGCAGCGCGAGCATCTTGCGCTAAATCTTCCTTTTCGATTTTTGCCATGACACCAAGCTGCGGCATCATAAAAATGGAATCCACGGCTAATTGTGTAATGCCTTCCGGCAGAAATGAATCAATCAACATTCGAGCAGATTGCTCTCGGCGAGGCGCATGAGATAAAACGCCGCCGGATCCAACCAGTAAATCGAGTTCCATCATATCCACTAAAGATTCACCCGAATCTGTTTGCTCAAATGCGTCGGAGATGGTTCGTTCTTTTTGAACACCTTTTAAGTTGACCGCAAATGATTTATGCTGGATAAAAGAAAGGCGCAATGCTTCTCGGGCGATGGCTTGTTCAATCACCAATTCTTCCAAACTTTGGGGAACCGTCGTTGGGCGAATCATTTTATTTCCGATTCGATTTGTTAATTCTTTTTCATCAATGTTAAATGGAACCCAACGTAACACATTTTTCAATCCCGATTCGGCTAATACATTACAAATGGAATAGCTCATTCCAAGATTTGCGCTTACAGTTCGATTAAATTGTTTTTGAAAGACGGAAAAAATATCTGTAGTAGCTCCCCCAATATCGACTCCGACAACGGAAATATTCTCTTTTTCTGCTACCATTTCAATGAGAGCACCCACAGCGCCTGGTGTTGGCATAATCGGTGCGTCCGTCCATTCCATCAACTTCTTATATCCGGGCGCCTGCTGCATAACGTGTTCCATAAATAAATCATGAATCTTATCTCGTGATGGCTTCAGATTTTCCCGTTCCAAAACAGGACGGATATTCTCCGTTAAATCAAGATCGGTGATTTCACCGAGTGTTTCTTCGATTTTACCAGAAGCGTCTGTATTTCCGGCGTAAATAACCGGTAATTTATAGTTTGTACCTAAGCGTGGTTTTGGATTGGCAGCTGCGAGAATTTCAGCCAATTCGACTACGTGTTTAGTTGTACCTCCATCAATGCCACCCGAAAGTAAAATCATATCAGGGCGAAGCTGCCTAATTCTGGTTATTTTTTCGTGTGGTTTCCGGCCATCGTTTGACGCTAAAACATCCATTACAATAGAGCCCGCACCTAATGCCGCACGTTCTGCAGATTCTCCGGTCATTCCTTTTACTACTCCGGCCACCATCATTTGTAAACCTCCACCTGCCGAACTTGTGGAAATATAAATATCTACACCTACATCCCCAGAACTCGGAGTGAGAATATGATCTCCATCTAATAATTTCCTACCGGCAAGCTCTTCGACTTCCATCACAGCGTTTAGTACTCCTTTGGTTACATCCTCAAAAGGTGCCTCCACTGTAGTCGGAGCTTCCCCACGCACGCTTAGCCGAAATTCTCCATCGATTTTTTCGATTAGAATCGCTTTGGTTGTTGTACTCCCGCAATCCGTAGCTAATATACTTCTTAATTCCATCTCAATTACCGCACCCAAAGATAAATATAAGATAAGGGTGCCGCAAAGATCATTGAATCAAATCTATCCAACACGCCTCCGTGCCCCCTTAAAAATGAACCGCTATCTTTTACGCCCGCTTGGCGCTTCATCCAGGATTCCATAAAATCACCTATTTGCCCGATAAATCCTGCGATGAGAGAGAAAACCGCAACATCGGTCCATGAAAGTTGCAAACCGCCGATATTCGCCGTTTTAAAAATGATGTATACTGCAAAAGAAGTACCCAATCCGGCTATCGAACCCTGCACCGATTTTTTAGGACTTGCCCAGGGAATAATTTTTGTTTTCCCCCAAAGTATACCGGCCCCCATACAAGCGGAATCGCATAGCCATACGGCAAGAATAACTGCAGCGGTAAACATGGTTCCGTTTAAAGAATCTGCCTGCCGTAAAAGAATAAGAGTTCCGAGAGTAACGGAAATATACAAAATGCCAAATAGGGCTAAAGAAACATTTTCTAAAAAATAATCTCGCTTTCGAAATAATTCTGAAAACATAATCAAAAAAGTAAATGCTATCAATGATCCGATTAATTCAATAGATGAAATTTCAAGATTGAAATGATAAAAAATTAAAACAATAATCCCACCACCAAGTCCTAACATTTTGGAAGGAGAATATCCTTTTTCGGCATAGAGATTGTAAAAATCAGTTAATGCGAGTAAAACCACAAGAGTGATAAATATTGAGAAATAGATTTCACCAACCCAAATCAAGGATATGATTGCAGGGATCCCGATGAAATTAATAAGTGTTCTTCCTTTGCCTTTTTTTGTCATGTTTTTTGTAAAAATGAGACCGGAAGATACTTCAGTCAATTGCTGATAAACAACGGCGATTCTTACAAATATCAGATGAAAAATCTAGAATATGTTTCCGTTAAAATGAAAATTACTATTTAATAACAGACTTCAATTATTTTACTACATATTTATTTAGGCTTTCACTCTCAGACATCGCACCAACAGATAGTGCCTTATGGATACCACTTCCGGTTCTTGATACGAATTTTTCAGCTTACACTAAAACTTCAATTTCACTTGGGAGGACTTCCACATGAATTGGGGTATTCCCAATAATTTCTCCGTCTATATTGAGCGTATGCGGTTCCTTCGGAATAATAGAAAATTCCTTCACTTGGTGATATTCCACGATCGGATCACCAATATGCCCGCCGGAAAACACTTTGGGAAACATTTTGAATAGTTTTAATCGGCTGGTTTTATGTGCGACAATTAGGTCAATAAATCCGTCGTTTAGCTGAGCGAGCGGCGCCATTTTCATCCCTTTTCCGGTGTGAATCGTGTTGCACCCCATAATAAAGCCGAAGTCGCCGACAGTCCTGTTCCCTTCTATAACCAAAGTCGCCAATCGTTGGCGGAATCGAAGAATTTCAATCAGCGATGCTACATTATAGCGCTGACCACCGAGCCACCTAAGTTTTTCAGCTATTTCGTTAATATCTGTTGGCATCCCCCATCCCACGATATTAAACGCGTACAATATTTCGCCATTTCCATCCACCTTCATGATATCGATCGGGCGGTTACGATTGGTTAGTATCCGCTGTACCGCCTGTTTCGGATCAAGACAATCTACATCATGCATAAAAGAATTTCCTGTTCCACCGGTGATGAGACCGATGGGAATTTTTCTTCCGTCTTCTCGATTCATCAATCCATTAATGATTTCGTGCATAGTGCCATCACCACCCACAGCACACAGACCATCATACCCAGCAAAATTAAGCGTTGTAGCGAGTTCTCTTCCATGGCCTGCATACTCTGTTTCTATTACGTTTAATTCTGCATTTGCTGCATTAAATATGGGACGGACATCCTGCAAAATTCCGGGGCCTTTTTTAACACCGCCTTTTGGATTAACTAAAACGAAAAATTTCATCTTTCTAACTTTTCTTATGTTTCATGTATTTATTGTCTCCGAATTCGATTACCTCAATTTTGACTTTGGTCGTTCCCTTCCCTACAAATCCAAGTTTAAGGGCTGCGCCGTACGAACAATCCAGAATCCGTCCTTTTACATAAGGACCTCGGTCATTAATCCTTAAAATCAGCGATTTATTATTATCGACATTTGTAACTCGTACGATGGTGTTAAGGGGTAAAGTTTTATGTGCAGCCGTTAATCCATACATATCGTACACTTCACCATTTGCCGTTAATTTTCCGTGAAAATCTTCAGCATAAAAAGAGCTAACGCCCGTCATTGTTTTCCGATGTTTTATCGGTTTTGTTTTCGATGATTTAGCTTTTGGACGTGGTCCCGATCCACGATAGCGCGGATTATTGGTACACGATACAAACAGGAACATGACGATTAGAAAAATACTGGGAACGTTTTTATTCATTTATTGCAACTTTTCCAATAAGATCGGATATGTGTGAAATATTAGCTTTATGGCAATACGATTCTATAGCTTTAATGATAGATATTCCTGCAGCAGGATTTCGAAAATTTGCAGTTCCTATTTGTACCGAACTGGCACCGGCAAGCATATATTCAATTGCATCTTCTGCATTCGTAATACCGCCAATTCCAATTATCGGAATTTTGACCGCTGTAGAAATTTTATGGACGCACGCAAGTCCAATCGGTTTAATTGCGGGGCCGGAAAGACCGCCGTATATCGTATGGATGTTTGTTTTCCGCGACTGCGCATTAATACTCATTCCATACACCGTATTGATGGCAGATACAGCATCCGCCCCTCCATTTTCGGCTGCCCGAGCGATCTGTCGAATATCTGTTACATTTGGGCTGAGTTTCATAATGAGCAATTTTTCAGTCCGATTCCTTAACGCAGATGTCAACGTTTCAGTCACACCAGGATCCACGCCAAATTCAATTCCTCCGACTTTTACATTAGGACATGAAATGTTTATTTCATATCCAACAATATTTGAAGATATAGTTTCCATCATTTCCAATATTTCACAATATTCCTCTTCCGATGAACCGGCGATATTCATGATGATTGGCACCCCGATTCCTTCGTATTTCGGAATCATTTCTTCGATATATTGTTCAACGCCTATATTGGCGAGCCCTATGGAATTGATCATTCCCGAAGGCGTTTCTACAATGCGAGGTGGAGGATTTCCTTCTCTCGGATGGCGCGTGATAGATTTGGTAATAATTGCACCCAATTTAGAAACATCTACAAGATCATTATTTTCTAATCCATAGCCAAATGTTCCCGACGCGACGAAGATAGGATTTTGGAATGTTTCTTTACCGATGGTTGTCGTTAAATCAGGCAAAATGCACCTCAGACGCTTTATAAACAGGACCATCTATGCACACGAGGGAAAATTGTTCATGGTAGCTAGGTTTATTTCCATTTTTACTTGATTTTTCAATGACACAACCCTGACATAATCCCAACCCGCAAGCCATGTAGCTTTCTACAGAAAATTCTGCAGATATTCCGGCAGAATAAGAAAAGGATTTAAGTGCCTTTAGCATCGGTTCAGGACCACAAGCAAATAACTTCGCATTGGATCTTTTTGAAGCGAGCAGCTCTAAAACCGGAATAACGGTTCCCTTCTCTCCGATACTTCCATCATCTGTTGTCAAATAAATTCCCTTATCATGGTCAGATTCTATGAAATGTTCTGAGGCGGTTTTTGCACCGAGAATTACCGTCGTCTCAATATTTTTTTCGTTACATGCATTTTTTAAATTCAACATCGGAGCCAAACCTACACCGCCCCCGATCAGGATAGGATGATTATTTAAATTATCCCAACCGGAAAAAGTATTCCCCAATGGCCCTAAAAGATTGATAGAATCACCTTTTGTCTTTTTCGTAAGGCTTAGCGTAACGTCGCCAAAAATTTTGTATATAATCGATAGATGACTGCCATTTACAGCGGCAATGCTCATTGGACGCCGAAGCGGGTGTTCCCAGCTATCATCGGTAAGTAAACTGATAAATTGTCCGGGGCCGGTATATTCAGCGCAAATATGTGGCGCTTCTACTTCCAACTGCCACACGCCTGAAGCAATCTCCGCATTATTTACAATGGAAGCGTCTTCAATCACGTTCATCTGTCGCCACTGTATCCTGTTTCATGCTTTCCACTAATTGCGTTATCATTTGCAAACGCACTTTCGCATTATTATAAGAATCGCTTGTTGGAAAATGATTTCCCATCCATTGATAATATTTAATCGCACTGTCAGGTTCCACAAGAGAAACATCGTAATAATGAGCTAGCGAATAGGCTGCTTTGAGCCCAACTTCTGTGGTTGAATCCGACTGAATTATTTCTCGATAGGTATTCATGGCCTCAGAAACATTGGATCTCATGAATGATTCTGCTTTGAGCAATTGAGTGTGGTTCGGGTCAACTTCCTGATTTAATCCATACATTGTACGAATGCCTGTGGCAAATTCGCTCTTGGGATAATCTGATAAAATTTTCTCTTTTATGGGATCAGCATGGGCATCATTCTCCGATTCTTTTAAAAGATAAACCAACGTGAACATCGCTTTTGGCGTCCATTCAGATTTTTCCAGCGAATCTACAATTTCATAAAAATATTGAAGAGCAGAATCGGGTTGTCCAAAATGGAACGCCCATAATTCTCCCAAATTGTAAAGCGCCGGCGCATAATTGGGGTCAGCAAATGGATCTTTTTGAGTTATTTCCAATGAATCCGCCACGGAGGTGTCTGATGTAGTTTGGACTTCAAAAATAGACGCTATCGCTGACAAGGACGCTTGATAGGACTTGATTTCCTTCCCACGCATTTGGGCGCTGTTTTTAAAGACAGATTTCCCAGATTCTTTTGGTACTTGATTATAGGATTTAAGTGCATCTTCAAAATTAAAATCTGTAAAAAGAGAAATCTCTGCCAGATTAAAGTATGCTTCTGCGGATATTTCAGTGCGAGCATAATCTGCTGCGACACCATTCAATCGTGATACCGCGCTTTCTAATTTCCCAATAGCGATATCCAGTTTAGCGAGCTCTAACTCAAGTTCTCCCCAAATCCCATTAAATGATTCAGTAGCGAGCAATTTCTTTATAAGATCAGATACTTCATTCCATCTCTCCTGCGATCTATATATTTTAACCAAATTTAGATTTGCTTCTTCAATCCGATTTTTAGTCAGGGAATATTTGATTACTTTTTTGTTTGCCTTAATGGCCAATTCATAATTTTTTGCTAAGGTTGCAATATCTGCAATTCGAAAATATATTTCAGCACGGTCATTTGGATTTTTTGTCAGTTCAGCGCCTGAAATCAGATATTCCATTGCCTTTTTATTTTCATTTATTTCGAGCTGAATATCTGCTAGCGAAAAATATATTTGTGCATTTATTGCATCATCATTCGTCTTACCCAATTGCTCACTCAGTTCATTGATTGCCGGCTGGATTTTTCCTTTTTTCCATTTACACAAGCTCAACCAATAATCTGCCTCTGCTTTTTCTTCCGGATATTCGTCTTTTATTTGGAAAAATAACTGCTGAGCTCGATTGTATTCTCTGATGTGGAACCGACTCTTTGCCATTAAAATAATTGCCGGTTTCCGAAATCTTGATTCTGGATAGTTTTCAATAACCAGCATTGACTTTTTAATTGCATTCATATAAGCTTCTGTCCCGTTTGATGGAAGCGATTGCCCAAATTTTTCTAAACGAATTTTTTCGGCAGCTTTATAATACTGCTTTGCATTGTAAAATGTGTTGAAATAAGCACATCCGGATACAATCAACACGAAGCACATAAGTGCGATGGGTTGCTGGAATGAGATTTTGAAACCATTCATCGGGTCTAAAATTCTGATTTTCTGACGGAAATTCCAATCAATTAACTCATTGAATACGGTAGGCAGAGACTAGTATTTTCTGCTCATGTTATTATTGATTTCGTTCATGATGTCTATGTCGTCGGATTCCCTCGTGGAAACCCGGGCAGAATCAACTGAGGCACATCAAATAGTTGAGGCTTCGATATCGCATATGGGTTACATTTCCGTAAAATCGGACACGCTCGGAACGCCGATATTTATTGATGGTGTTTTTATCGGAAATACACCGGTTAATCACCCCATTCCGGTTTCCACCGGTATGCATGAAGTCAGTTTAATTCCATCACATAAATTGGACAATTTTGTTAAAAACAGATTACATGATTCCATTAAAAAAATAGCTGTAACTGAAGGCGACACCTTAACGGTAATGTTGTATTTTGATTATCAGGCAACGCGCATTCAAGCTATTCGAAAAGAACAAAAATTCACCGGATATGCGGGATATACACTTTTGGGTATTGTGGCTTATCTTTTGTGGATTTCTGCCGGTGGATAATCTAAAACTAGCGCTTGTTTTCTACGCTAATTTGATGTGTAAATTCCATCATGGATGATATAAGACTTTTTGAGGAACCATTGAAATTCAAGCCGGATTATGTTTGGCCCAAGGAAGGTGCTGAACGCAATTGCCCCAAATGCGAAACGGCAATGCAGATGAATGAAAATCGACCGGATTACTATGGTAAACCTTGGTGGTGTCCGGCGTGCCAGTGGCAGTATTCTGAAGAAGATTTTTCTTAAACTACGAAATATTCCGGATGAGTCTTGATTATTTCATCCACAATCCAACGAACCACAACGGCATCATCCAGTAATCCAATTTCTGGAATGGAATCTGGAATTTCATCTTCTTCTTCTAAAAAATATGTTAGTGAAAAAGCAATTTTTCTTACAAGCTCTTCTGAAATGTTGTCGGTGAAGTTTTCTAGGACAAAAATGAGTTTAGACACATCCCGAATTAATTCGCCTTCAATGGTATTAATATCCGATCGTTTGAGAAGTCCTTCAAATTTTTCAGGAAGCTGTTTGATCAGATGTGGGACAATCGTTAAATCGATTTTATCGATCTTCGAAAGGTATTTTGCCTTGTCCTCATCCGTTAAGTGGAAGTTTGAAGTTTGATTCATATAGACCTAATTTACCTTAAATCGGAACCAAAACAATGACACTTGAAGCACACGTAAAAGAAAATTTAGAATCGTCGATGACGCTGAATCATTTTGCATATCAAGATGATACTGCAGGGCACGAGCACCATCCCGGCCGAGACGGCGGTGCCCACGTAACAGCCATGATTGTTTCTCCAAATTTTGAAGGATTGCAACTACTAAAACGCCATCAAATGGTGTACGCTGCTCTTGGAAACCTGATGCAGAATGAGATTCATGCTTTCAGCATGAAAACTTTTACGCCTGACGAATGGGCTAACCAAAAACCTTAAAGGAATTGCTATGACACCAAATGATCTACCTCAATCACTTGACATTATGACTCCGCTTGAACTTGTTACCCACCTTATTACCTGCTTAAAATTGGCAGATGGCAGGATGGATTATGAAGAACGTGAAGCCTGGGCGAACGCCCTAAGCGATCTTTTTCCTGAGCATGATCCGGAGCGTGCAGTTTCCATCCTGCAATCGGCATCGCAAAAGATTCTTGAAATGAATTCCATGGAAAGAACACATTACGCTTCTACAATCTGCGAAGCGCTCAAATCGCATTATTCAGAGGAAGAATTGGAATTCACTATTTATCCCAGACTTGAGTCCATCGCAGATGCAGATGGAATGGTTTTGTCATCTGAAACAGATTTATTAAATGTAATAAAGTCATCTTTTGGAATATCGGATGACAATCTTGACGAGTAAAAAGTTCAGGAATTAATTCAATTTAGTCAAAGTAACTACCATACCATTTTGGTACGCAATTAACATGTAATATGAAGTACCGCATTGGTATTCGAAGGGGCTGTTTCTAAATAGTCACAAGCGTCAGTTGTCAGCATAATTTGAAGCGTAACACCTTTGTCTAAAGCTAAATTTTTGAATTCTTCTGTAACCGAGAGACGCCCATGATACCCCGTTCCAATTACTAATTCATTACAATCCCAAGGGATATTTTCTTCCGAACTGAGTGGCGTATGTCCGTAGGTACTTTTAAGATGACGACTTTTTTCTTTTGACCGCGGTTTAATTTTCATTTTATTAAGAACGACATCACAGTCGTAAGGCACATTATCTATTTTTATATGGCCGAAGTCGGTGTAATCGAATTTCAAAAATTATCCTCGTTTTGTAAATGAAAGATATATTTAATTAGGCAAAAACTTACAGTGCAAAAAATGATCTTCAAACACGGAGCCGATTAATAATGTGTTCCCATAAGTAGCAGCAACGCTGGATCCAGATAATTTGTTGCCTAAATCTAGAAAAATTTCCTCAATTTGAAAATGATCACTCGCTGGTTGCGTGACTCGAAATACCTGAGATGGCGATAATGCAATTGCATTCTTTGCGTGGCGGGTAAACGCAAGCATTTTCGGATGCGATCCAATCCACACATTCCCTTCTGCATCGAGCTCAATATTATCTACACCGGAATTAAAGTCAATCGCATGGGAAAACGTGAGTGTATTGGTACTCAAATTTCGGTTATATAGAGACATCTTTTTACCAACTGTTTCTGCCACGAAAAGAGTTTTTCCATCCTGACTTATATTTATTCCATTGGCATACCCCAATTCTGAAGCCGCAACTGTAAATTTTTCTCCGTCAAAAAATAACATGTTGGAACGAGCAAGCTGTAAGTATTCTTCAATCGTCCTCCCTAATTCAGACGTATTTCCGTGATCATTGGTGACATAAAATTGATTAGTGTTAACCAGAACTAAATCGTTTGGGCTAATCATAATCGGATCCGATAGAGATTGTCGATGAATCAGGAGGCCATCAACCAAATCAAATAGTTCAATCAAATCAGCCTCTTTTGTATGATTGACCACGCCTACGGTGACCAATCCATTTTCAGATTCGTACACTGATATTCCGTGAGGATTAAAATCGAATTTCAAATGCGCAGTAAGAGAAAATAAGCGAGGGTTTTCCTGTCGTAAATCGTACCCAAATATTGCACCTTGTTCCGGTGTTCCTGCAAGAGTTTTACGACGATCATCTGAAGAAATGAGCGCAATCCCGTTCGAAAGAATCGTGATATCTTCTGCACCAATGGCTCCAGAAATCGGTTCAATGTTTCCATCGAAATGCGGTTCAATCGTTTTGAATTCCCCTGCATCTATCAATGTTTTGATAATCAAAATTGTTACGACAAGAATAAACCAGATTAAAATGCGGTATAATTTCTTCATGATATTTACGCTTCCAAAAATTATGGAAGAAAAATGAAATTGTTTTTACAGTTCCCTTCATTCTTTCTCAAACACAGGATAGCATTCACCTACCTATCATCTTGATCTGGATTTTTACGTAATGCCTTCTTTGCTGATTGTTTTTTTTTGGTTTGAATTCGTTTTTCTTTGGAAGCCTTTGTTGCGCGAGTTGGAACCCGTTTCTTTGGTTTCTGATTCAATTTAATCAATTTTTCCCGCAATCTTTTTAAAGCAATTTCTTTATTCCGGTGTTGACTCCTCCCATCCTGACATGTAACCACAATTCCCGACGGAATATGCGTCAAGCGAACTGCACTTTCAGTTTTATTTACATGTTGGCCGCCCTTCCCGCTGGACCTATAAGTATCCACCCGGCATTCTTTTAAAAGGTCTTGATTCGTTTGCGGGATTTTTTTCATAATAATGATTGAGCATTTCCGTACTTTCGATCCCATTCTACCAAGCGTGGGTTCATGATGCGGTACCACACAGGCGGCACGAGGCACAATACCAGAGTTGTTAAATATCCGTACGGCATTTGCGGTGCGTCGTTATAAGGATCCAATTTCCAAAATTTAACCATCGGTTTTTCGTGATGCGCAGAATGGCGAGTAAGTGAAAACAATACAATACTGCTGATTCGCTTATTCGTATTCCACGAATGTTCCGGACCAACGCGGCTTTCTGGTGAGCGGTAAAGTCCGTAATGTTCCATATAATTCACAATTTCGAGCACAAATTTTGCAAAGGCAGCTTGACCTAGAAAAAGTATCAAACCGAATAGACCGCCTGCTATATAAAAAACTGCACACCACACTGCGGACATGACATATCCTGTAATCATTCTATTCTGAAATGAAAAGATACGAATTGATTTTGTACGAAGTCTTTTGAGTTCGAGATGCCATGCACTGAGATGCCCCATGAATGTTGAACGGACGGCAAACGCGTACACATTTTCGCCTCGCTTCGCAGTAGCAGGATCTGCTTCGGTGCCCACCGTTACATGGTGGCCATATACATGTTCAATTGCAAAATCCGAATTGCAGCTGGCTGCCAAAAGCCATCGACCCTCAAACATTGCCAGGCGGTCTTTAATACGATGGGTGAGTTCATGCGCCACATTGGTTCCATATCCTGCCACTAAAAAACCAACCCCCAACAATGCGCCGATATAATCTGACCCAATATTTCCATTTCGCGCTGAAAGCAGATCGTAGTTCGTCACGCCGCCTAACCACAGTCCCAAACTCAAAAAGTCATCCAAACCTTTTCCGGTTGACCAAGCAAATCCCAACAAG
This sequence comes from Candidatus Neomarinimicrobiota bacterium, assembly GCA_018651745.1. NCBI lineage: Bacteria > Pseudomonadati > Fidelibacterota > Fidelibacterota bacterium. The sequence continues at coordinate 62,889 of JABIDL010000026.1, forward strand.
AGAATAACTATTACCGGCAATGCTAAATGCAAAGGTATTTCTAAAAGCATTGGATAGTGAAAATCGGGCTGATTGATATCATCGCCCAGGAAGGTGTCTCCTAAAATCATGACAAAAAATAATACAACAAAACCCAACCACATCCAGTGACCACCCAGAAAAATTCCCCACAAAACAAATCCTGTAAGAATGGGCGTAAGATAGTATTTCAGGTATTTCATTTGATGCGTTTGTACTGTGGTTAAAATTATAACCAATCTATGAATTAATACCAGTGATTGGGATAAACACTTAAATACAATTTTTGTCTCCAATAAACAAAACGGCCCCCTGAAAATCAGGGAGCCGTAAAGGACACTATTTCAAATGCCAAAGAAGGGATTATCCCTTCTCTAGGTTTGACTAGACTATTGAGGTGTTACATTTTCTGCTAAAGGACCTTTTTCGCCCTCACCTTCGGTATAGTCAACAGCTTGTCCGTCAGAAAGGGTTTTAAACCCCTCCATCACGATATTGCTCATATGAACAAATAAATCTTTACCACCGTCAGATGGGGTGATAAAGCCAAAGCCTTTTTTGTCATTGAACCATTTTACGGTTCCTTGTTTTACATCACTCATGTTGTACCTTTTTGTTTCTTGTTGTTTGTTTAATTCTTCTACCTGAAAAAATGAGTTCCTCAAAGAGAAGCTCGAATATGATGGTACTTCTAAATTACCTAACGTATTCCTACTAGTTCCTTCCTGTAAAAGCGGCTGAATGTAGACCAATTTTCATAAATAACACCATATTAATTATTTTTCGTTATGTTTGGGATTTTTCTTAGCAATCTAGGATTTATTATAAATAATAGGTGTAAGGAGTTCCGAGCTACCTTCCGCTATAATGAAAGCGAAAGGCGCGCGGAGTAAATTGATAATTAAGGTGTAGTTAAAAGTTAATTTTTTCGAAGATCAACCCAATTGTTGTGCAAACCCAAATCTTCATGCTTGCCATTTGACCAGTATGCCCGAAACTTTTTACGAAAAGCTTTACGTTCTTCTTCATTGGGCCAAGCAGTTTCTACCAGATCGCTAACGTCTTCATCTAGCGCATCTTCCATGGTTGCATATTCATTAACCATAATTACAGGCCACCCATCTGGGCCACCGGCAGATCCAGACCAATAATGTCCTAACTCCATATGGCTGAGCACTTTTTCATTTTTTTTGATCACATTATCAAACCATGTTTGGAGAATTTCTTTTCGTTCTTCCGCCGATCCTTCTTCTACATTAGACAGCGGAGCCAAATAGTATTTTGTCATACTTACAAATGTATCATCCTTGTACTGGCGAGACGGGCGCTTAAGCTTTTTCATATCGAGTTCATAAATGCCGACATCGGTATGTTTACCAACCCAATATTTACCGAACTTTTCAACGTGTTTTTTCCTGTCTTCTTCTTTTCGCCAAGCCTTATCCCTCAAGTCGGAATTAGACAATATCGTTGCATCTGCATCATCCAAGGATGCCCATTCGTTTACAACAAGAACCTCACCAGTTTTTCCTGTCCAGAAATGACCTAAAACCGTCGAGCTCACCAACTTAGTTTTTAATGCATTCATCTTTTTAGCATTTTCTTCCAAAACTTCTTTACGTTCCTCTGCTGAACCACCTTCTACCTCACTAAGTGGTTTTAGGTGGTACTTAGAAAGGGTGACTACATGGTTTTCAGAGTTATACTGAGCCTGAACAATTCCGGTAAGGGAAATACCCGTCAGGACTAATAGGGTTTTGAATTGCATCTTTTTGCCTTTCTTTTTAAGGGTATTCAAACCCGTTATGAATAACTTTTGTTAATTCTAATTTAATCGGAATTACTAAAAAAAACCAATATAATCAAACTTCCTGGTTTTATCAGGATTATGAAAGTTTTTAAAATGATATTTAGAATCATTTATTTCCCTCTCTTTTTTTCATTTTTTCATTGATCATTTTCACTTTTTTATTTCCCTCGTACCATAGTGGCAGTTCATCAAATAATGGAATTCCATCATCAAAAACAGCTCGGGAATTCTCTTTTCGCGGAAATTCTGTAGTCGGTATTCCACCCACGCAAATTCCAACAATATCTTCCGTATCTGATGCACTCAAGGCGCGCTTGCCTTCCGGCGGGATTTTAATCATATCACCGGCACTCACTTCAATCTGCTCATCGTTTATCTGCATGACACCCGAACCTTTCAGAAAAATATACACTTCATCCTGCGTCTCATGCTTGTGCATGAAAGTGTATCCGCGCCCGGCGGGAAAATTGAACACGCCGATGCCGACACCTTTCAGATTCAGATCTTTCCGCAGTAGAGTCAGCCACTGTGGCGGATTCTCAAAATCAAGATGGTATTTTGAATACATTGTTACTTTTGAAAAATATAATTATCATTTGCGAAGGATTTGAATTCGAGTGCATTTCCGCTCGGATCCATCAGAAACATCGTTCTCTGTTCGCCGGGTTTTCCATCAAATCGTATTCGCGGTTCGATCAAAAACTGAATGCCGGATTTTCGAATGCGGTCTTTAAGCTCTTCCCACTCGGATGATTCGAGTATAACCCCAAAGTGACGAACCGGCACCGCGTTACCATCCACAGGGTTTTTTTGTACTTCTTTTGTTTCTTCCAGGGAAAGGTGTGCCACTATTTGGTGGCCGAATAAATTGAAGTCAATCCAAAGATTAGATTCACGCCCAGTTGAGCACCCAAGTGTTTGGGCATAAAAAGTCCGAGCTTCTTCGAGATCACGAACCGGGAAGGCAACATGAAATGGTCTAATAGACCTCATTTAATCAAAACGACTTTTTGAAAATCAGAAAAGTGCGCCGTATCAAATCGAATCACATACATTCCGGATGGAACCGAGTTTCCAGCATTATCCTTTCCATTCCAAACGACCTGATGATCACCAGAGTTCAAAAATCCTTCCGAAAGTGATTGGATTGGTTTTCCGCTAAGATCAAACACTTCTACAGACGCATGGGTTTCCGTGCCCATGTCAAATCGAATTTCGGTGTAAGTATTAAAAGGATTTGGAAACGCAGAATAAAGGGTAAATCGTTCAGGAATAGGTTCCCAGGGCGAATCAGTATTTAGGATAGGCTGCGCATCAAGTACAATATCAAAATTTCCGGAAAAGCCATTAGAATCTTCGCTCAGCGGAATTATCCTATTCACAGCATCCGGATCAGACGCCCAATTGTCGCTGGCAATATTCGGATCGCCTTCAAAATATACTTGTGTCACTAGTTCTGACCCATCTTCAGCAATCATACGCAGGTGAAAATGCTGTGGACGGTTCCCGTAAAATCCGGGCCGTATAGTTTCAAATGCATAATTGCCATCAGAATCAGTATTCACCCGTCCGCGAAGGTTGTAATCATCGTTGTTTGGGTTCCCTGAGGTACAGGTTTCAAAAATACTGTAGCAACCGTTGTTACTGGCGTGCCAAATATCCACAGTAGTATTTTCCAGTGGAGTGACGCAGTCATCTGAAAACACCTTGCCGCCAAAGAAAAATCTGTCACCGGGCTCATCCGCTGAAGCGATTACACTTCGAAACGGTGCATCTTCGGCAAAAAACGGACCCAGAATATCATCCGTCGTGAATTCACATTCTTTGGCAAAAGCTGTATAAGGGAACAGCATTCCTCCCGCGGTTGCGGTGATACTGTTTTTAATGAAACGTCTGCGGGAAATTTTGAGAGCAGACTTATCTGATTTGTGATCCAGAACTATTCTCTGCAGGCAGCAATAATTTTCTGGAACACTTCGTCACTTTGATCTAAAGAAGATTGACATGTCGCAACAGCTTTATGACCTCCACCGCCATACAGTCCGCACAGCGACCCGCAATCGACATTTGATGTTTTATTGAATATCGAATAGCCGACTGAAATCACATCAAATTCGCCTTGTTTTCCGTCAGAAATTCTTACTGAAATGTTTCCATCTGAAAGTCCATCCAAGGTGTACACCAGAAATCGGTTTGCCACAGGGATGTCTTTTCCGCGGACATCGGAAACAATCACATTTCCATCCAAGTGAGAATTTTCGGTAAAAAATGTCGCAGCTTTTTCCTGCATTGCATGATATCTGTCTGCCCTTTGCTTGGAATCAGGCATTTCCAAAACCTCATCAACTGAATGTTTCGTCAACAACCCGGCGAGCGATGAAACCCACTGATAATTACTGACAGCCATGTCTCTTTGAAACCCCATACTTGTTCTCGGATCGGTTAAAAAACCCAACAAAAATGCCCCTTGTGGATTCTTAACTTGCTCTAAAGTCAAATTCGCACTGTCAATCAAATCAGTGTCATGCACCAATTGTTCGTATTTGCTAAGCTCAGGATGATCCGGAAGAAAATACTTGTACACTAAGCCGGCGGCGCTTGGAGCAACTTCAACTAATCCGGTAAAATCTTCCGGCATGGATGCAGAATCAATGACGGATGAATGGTGGTCAAACCACATCCCGCATTTCGAATGATACGGCAGGTTGCAAATAATGTCACCATCTTGCACATCTACCTTACCGTCCTGCATATCCTTTGGATGCGCCTGAACGAGTTCATCACAAAGTCCAATATCTTTTAAAATAGTAGCACAAACGATACCATCTAAATCTCCTCGGTAAATTACTCTCATCACTTTCTCCTTTTATTTTGGTCGATTCATCAATTTAACAAAATTTGCTGATGTATCAACGTAGCAAAATCATTTTTCGGGATTTGCTGTAAATGGGTGTTTTAATTCGATAAAAATAGACACCTGTACTTACCGGAAATCCATTCTCATCTTCTCCATTCCAATAAACCAAATGCCGTCCAGAATTCCTTTCACCATTTACAAGCTTTTGAACCATTCTTCCATACAAATCATAAATGGTAATTTGCACAGTGGATTGCGTCGGCAATATGTATTCAAAAACAGTGGAAGGATTAAATGGATTTGGATAATTTTGTTCCAAACTGACCCCATTTGGGATGGTTATTTCGACATCTGTAGATACATTCGCCGATGGAGCGTATGCAACAATAAGCAATCCTTCTTCAATACTGGTTACTGGAATATTGCGACTCGCAAAAAATGGATAGTTGGACCAAGTTCCAGAAAACTTTGCTTCATCATCGCCCGGATAAGTATCGAGGAAACCCATTTGCCACGGATTCAAAATATCGGAAATATTTAACATTCTAATTCCGCTGGTGTAGTTGCTTTGGTACACCGTATCTCCTAAAACATAATTGTTATGATCAATAGATGTACTTGGTGAATAATAATTGGTTGCAACCACAGGATTTTCAAGATCTTGCAAATCCCAAATAATGGTCCGGGTGTGTGCCGTATTGCCATAATACTCATCCAACTCATCGTTCTGAATAAAGTAACGATGATCTTCTGTGAGCCAACCTTGGTGTGTATAAAATGAATTGTAATTCCCTACGCCAATAGGAGTTACATTATTTTTGTTATTCACATTGACAATGCTGAGCACTTCTTCATTACATCCAATACAAATTTCTTCACCGACATGTTCACTATCAGGTCCAATATAGGTAACACATTGCACATCATGCGTATATCCATCATGAAGCTCACCATCAACATAATTTTGATCTGCATAACAATCCACAAATTGCGGATTAGTTGGATCTTGGATATTTACAATTAAATATCCTGGACATTGCTGATTTGCGCCTACCACATAGGCATACCCAGTTGCTTCATGTATGAAAATATTGTGAGCACTGCCCCATGTAGATAAGTGCGCTGTTTCTGTAAATGTTTCAGGAATGTTCGTTACATTTCTGAGCTCGGTCAAGTCAAATACCTGAAGTCCATGATTCCCAGCATTATCCGCTACAATAAAAGCATGATCTTGATACACCTTAATATCACGCCAAATGCTTGAAACAGTGTGGGTTGGAAGTTTTCCGGTGTACACCGGATTTACAGGATCCGTTATATCAACAAATGAAGTTCCATCGCTCAATCCGACAAGTGCCCATTCTTTTTCTGTTACAGGATCTGTCCAACCCCAGATGTCATTCGTTTCTGTACCCACTCCACCGCCGATATCAGATGGAATTAAATACGAAAGTAAGTTTACATTTTCGCACGGAAACGGTCCGGCGCGACCATCCATACATTCTTGCTCTTCCCCCGTGATAGACCCCACTCTGCTTTCTGCAGAAAGTTTTTGGGTTTGTGACCATGATGATCCACTTTCATCGAAAACATAGGCTGATTCGTCATAATAAGCACCTACAAGGCATCGAGATCCGTCCAATGCTACTTTTCTTCCGAATCTATGAGAACCTTCTGTGTCGTTTCCAGAAATAGAAGCGGATTGTGACCAATTTCCTCCGGAACGTGTTTCAAGGTAAACAGAAGTCCCATTATATTTACCAATCAACGCTTTGTCACCATCCATAACGATAGACACACCAAAAAATTCGCTTTGTTCTTGGTCACTTGCTGAAATAATGTCGGTTTCAGTGGCACCTGAATCATCATAACTGAATGATACTACGCGTCCTCTGCCTCCATTTGCCGTTACCATACCAACTAAAGCGTATCCGTTTTCTAACGCAACATCGTACCCAAAGCGTCCCGATCCTGTTGATGGATTCAGTTCTGTAATTTCACTCCATGATCCGGAACTGCTTTTTTTGAATAGGAATGCAGATTCACCATAATTTGTGCCAATTAAAACATAATCCCCGTAAGCTGAAACTGATTTTCCGAACTCATCAGATGCTGAGACAGTGCTCCCATCCAAGGTTGCCATTTCTGTCCATAGTCCTGAATACCCAGACTTTTCATACACATATGCTCGCCCCTCGCGTGCAACCGCTCTTCTAGCGGTAACCACGGCGTAGGTTTCCGTGAGAGCAATTCTATAGCCAAAATCGGATCCGGACTGTCCACTGATGATGATTTTCTGGAATTCAGACCATAAACCTGTTGCAGGATCTCTTTCAAAAACATGCACCGCTTCTGCATTTCCATATTTTCCAACCATTAGCGTATTGCCGGATAAAGCAATAGATTTTCCAAATCCATCTCCTGCTATCGCATCCGACGCTAAAAGTAAAGTATCCATTTCCCAAACATTGGTAATCGGATTAAGATTGTACACGTATACTCCGCCAGGAACAATTCCGCCATTGGTTTCACCCACCGCGATGGTTGAACCATCCATATCCAGCGCAGAAGAAAACCCTTGTCCGAGTACGTTATGCCAGCGTCCCTTTGGGTCTTCTGGATGAGACCATGCCAAGGATGTTATTAAAATAATCGAAATTAATGGTGTGAATTTCAAGGCCATATTGTTGGAATTTATTCCTTCCTGAATTCTAAATGTATGATGTAAATCACTATTTTGGAAAAGCGGAGAGGGTGGGATTCGAACCCACGGTACGGTTACCCGCACACTTCCTTAGCAGGGAAGCGCCTTCAGCCAACTCGGCCACCTCTCCATTCCCAATTGTCTTAAATAAACGGCAGAAATTACCTTCCATCTTAAGATCGGACAAATTGTTTCCCACTGAGTTGAGCGGCCGCTCCTTTCAATTCAAGTGTTAACAAAATAGATAAAGACTCTGTTCCGGTTTTCCCGGAGGCATTTGCGATGGCATCTATATGAAGCGGCTTATGACTTAATATCTGATACATTTTTCTTTCTTCATTTGTTAATGAAAGATTCATTTTTTCTTGTCGAGCCTTTCGTGGTTTAAATAATCTACTTTGAATATGTTCTAAAATTCGTTCTGCTGATTCTGCAGGGATGGCACCATTTCGGATTAAGCGTAAACACCCAACACTTGTCTTGTCTGTAATTCTTGCCGGGACAGCAAATACTTCTCTACCTTGATCAATCGCATTCAACGCCGTCAGAATGGCTCCGCTTTTATGACCAGCTTCTACAACTAGAGTTCCATGAGAAAGCCCGCTAATGATACGATTTCTTCGAGGGAAATTTCCTGAATCAGGCTTGGTTCCCAAAGGAAATTCAGAAATCACTGTACCAGATTTCATGATGTTTTTTACCAATGATTTATTTTCAGGAGGGTACACAATATCCACACCGCACCCAAGAACCGCAATCGTGTTTCCTCCGTAATTCACAGCAGTTGTATGCGCTACACTATCAATCCCTCTAGCAAGGCCGCTCACAATAGTCATCCCGGTACTGCATAATAATTTCGTTAGGAATTTGGTACTAGTCTTCCCGTACTCTGTCGCCTTGCGAGTCCCAACCACAGATACACAATCATCATCTGCTTGTAATGGGTTTCCCTTGCAATATAGTACAACGGGTGGGTCGTAAATCCTTTTCAGCAATATCGGGTAATCTTCATCCCAAATTGTGAGAATATTAATTTTTAGTTTTTCAGTTTTCTTTAGTACTCCTTCTGCATATGAAAAATTAGAATATTTTTTTACGGCACGGGCCGATTGCAAATCTATCCCTTCCGCGGTACAAAGAGTTTTAATCGGTAAATTAAAAAGTGATCCGACTTCCGGGAAAGTAGAAATGAGGCTCCGAACACGATGTTGACCTAGCCCCTTCACATGAAGCAAATTTAGTATGGTTAATAAAAACTCAGTCTTCATTTATCATCTTTGCGATGGAGTTAACAAGAGCAGCCAAACCATCTCTTGTGACGGATGAAATGTCAACCTTTGGATCAAGTATATCATCCCATTCTTTTGTTAATTGATGACCGGAAACCAAATCCATTTTGGTTCGAAGTATCAGCCTTTTCTTTTCCAGAAGGTCTGGATTGAATTGTTGTAATTCATTTTTCAATTGATTGAAAGTAGTCAGCGGATTTGGATTAAAAGATTCAATTAAAACGAGTATCACCCGAGTCCGTTCCACATGTTTTAAAAATTGAATCCCCAGCCCTTTTCCTAAACTCGCACCTTCAATTAATCCGGGAATATCTGCCATCACAAATGATTTATATTCACCATATTTCACGATACCAAGATTCGGCACAAGGGTTGTGAATGGATAATCTGCAATTTTAGGTTTTGCAGTTGTAAGAGCAGATAGCAAGGTAGATTTCCCTGCATTCGGAAATCCGACAAGCCCTACATCACCCAATATTTTCAATTCAACTTGAAAGGTGAATTCTTCCCCGCCCTGCCCATCTTGAGCAAATCGCGGAGTCTGTCTTGTGGAAGATTTATAATGCACATTCCCTTTTCCTCCCTTTCCACCCCGGCAAGCCACAAAGGAATCACTCTCTTTAATTAAATCTGCTATGATTGTATCGGAATTTTCAGCTTTAATGACAGTTCCCGGAGGGACAGGAATTCGAATGGTTTTTCCATGAGAGCCATATTTTTTTGATGATTGCCCAGGTTCGCCATTCGGGGCAATATATGATTTTTTATAGCGCATATCCTGAAGAGTATGAAGTTGAGAGTCTACACAAAAGATGACATCGCCACCTCTGCCTCCATCTCCGCCATCTGGACCGCCTTTTGGCACAAACTTTTCTCTCCGGAATGACGTACAGCCATTTCCGCCTTTCCCGGATCTGCAAAGAATTTTAGCATAATCAATAAACATGATTTAATCTGGTGTAGAACCAAGATAAAGAACGGTAAATCCGATCCCTTTTATTGGTTTCAGTATTAGTTATTATAAATTTTCAATAATGGTATCGGCAAATTCAGATGTAGAAAGTTTGGTTGCGCCTTCCATTTGTCGTTCCAAATCATAGGTTACTTTCTTTTGCTGAATTGTTCTACTGATGGATTCTGTAATTAAAACCCCTGCTTCCGGCCATCCCATATAATCCAGCATCATGACACCCGAAAGGATCACAGAACTTGGATTCACTTTATTTTGGTCAGTGTATTTTGGTGCAGTACCATGAGTTGCTTCGAACAATGCAATATGGTCTGACATATTTCCGCCCGGTGCCATGCCAAGCCCTCCCACTTGAGCAGCGCAAGCATCGGATAAATAATCACCATTCAAATTTGATGTTGTGATGATATCATATTCTTCGGGTCGTAATAATACCTGTTGAAACATCGCATCTGCAATCCGGTCTTTGATGAGTAGTTTATCTCCAACTTTACCATCAAATTCCTCCCATAATTTCTCTTCTGTAATGGTTTTATCTGAGAATTCATCATGTATTAGCTCATATCCCCAATCCCTAAATGCTCCTTCCGTAAATTTCATAATGTTTCCTTTATGAACAAGCGTAACGTTTTTCTTTCCTTGGCTCAATGCATATTCTATAGATTTTCTAACCAATCTTTTAGTGCCAAAAGGACTAATGGGCTTGATTCCAATACCGGAATGTTCGCGAATATTTTTATCATATTTTTCCCGCATTAGTTCAATGATACTGTTCGCAATTTCGGAATCACTTTCCCATTCAATCCCTGCATATACATCTTCTGTATTCTCTCGAAAAATAACAACGTCTAATTTTTCCGGTTTGGATACAGGACTTGGGACACCTTTAAAATGTTTTACCGGGCGAACGCATGCATACAGATCAAGGATTTGTCTTAAAGAAACATTTAAACTTCGTATCCCTCCGCCAATAGGTGTGGTTAATGGACCTTTGATTGCAACGATATATTCTTCTATTATTTTTGGTGTTTCGTCCGGCAACCATTCACCAATCGTTTGGTGAGATTTTTCTCCGGCATAAATCTCCATCCAATGAATTTGTTTTTGTCCAGCAAATGCTTTTGCTACAGCTGCATCGAACACTCGAACAGAAGCTCTCCATATGTCACCGCCAATCCCGTCACCCTCTATAAATGGAATGATTGGATTATCAGGAACTTTTATTTTATTGTTTTCGATAGTGATTTTTGCCCCATTTTCAGGTATGATGTGTAATGTTTCGTTTGTCACGGTTATTTCGTCCCTTCACTGTTAGTTGGTTTTGAATCTTTTTTCACTTTTGTTGATTTCTCTTTTGATGTTTGTGTTTTATTTGATTTCTCTTTTTTTACATAATCGGTGAGATAGTATCCTGATCCTTTAAAAATTAAACCGGTTCCACCGCTAATAAGGCGCCGAACTTTTTCCCCGCACAGTGGACAAATTTTTACTGGCTCATCTGACATCGATTGAAAAATTTCAAATACATGTTCGCAAGAAGTACATTGATAATCGTATGTTGGCATAATTGGAAAACTATTACAGTTTAAATTTTACTTTTAAGCAATCAAGAACGCAATCAGGTACATAAGTTGTTATATCGCCGCCTAATTTAGCGACCTCTTTCACAACAGTGGAATTCAAATGAATGTATTGCTCGGCCGGCATCATTAGGATCGTAGAAATTTCCGGATTTAAATGGCAATTCATCATCGCCATTTGAAATTCAAATTCAAAATCACTCACGTGTCGCAATCCTCGGATTAAAGCCACCGCATTGGTTTCTCTAGCGAAATCTGCTACAAGTTTATCGGTCATGCACGCTCGAACGTTGCCCAAATCTTTTGTGGAAAATTCGATCATCTCGATCCGTTCTTCTACTGTAAATAAAGGTGATTTATCAGAATTAACCGCGACAGAAAAAATGAGCTCATCAAACAGACGAGACGCTCGCGTTGCGATGTCAATATGTCCATTATGGATTGGATCAAATGTACCCGGATAAATGATTAATTTATTCATTGGTGAAAAAGGTGATTCGTGTGTCTCCGTATTTTTTAATTTTAATTCCGTTCAAAACTGCATCATGTTTTGAAGATTCCACCACTAATCTACCGCCATAATTCAATTTTTTCAAACATAGCTCCACCAATAATTGAAGATCATATTTCCCATAAGGTGGATCGGCCAAAATCAAATCATAATGGGGACAGTTTGTCAGAAATTTGAGTACATCAGACCGTTTGATTGTACATTTCAGACCGATATTTTTAGCATTCAGTAGAAGTAGTTTATTTGCAGAAGCATTGTCTTCAACAAAAGTAAGAGCCCTCCCTCCTCTGCTCATCGCTTCAAATCCTAACATACCTGATCCTGAAAATAAATCCAGGATAGTTAAATTTTCCAGTGGCCCAAGAATATCAAACAGACTTTTCCGCACTCTTGCTGCTGTTGGTCTATAAGTAGATTTTGATTCTGTGCGGATAAATATCCCTTTGTATTGTCCCGAAAGAATTTTCAAAATCCGGAATCATTTACACCAGAGACTTTTTCGAACACCCTTATCTGGAATTTATTATTATCCATTTCCTTAATAATAATACTAAACACATACATCGCAATAAATATCAGAGTTATGAAGATAGAAAGCAATAATTGTCTAAAACGTTCTCGACCAGCAGAATCAGGTTTTTTGAGTGCTTTCTTTTTTTTCTTTACTTTCGGTGCCTTGCTTTGTTCAATAGGATCCCGTTCAAGAAGATCCGAGGTTTCCTGAATTCCGGTATTTAGAAAAAAATTATGATGGTGCATTTCAATATCAATCGACATCATCCCAAAAATAATAGATTGATCTAATAAACTCAAATCCTGCAATGTATCAGCATTTTCAATGGACATATTTTTAAATGGATTTGAACGAATCACGCGAAGAGAATTTATCGTTTCTCTTTTGGATTTCGTTAATCTATCGGGGAAAAATACAGCAGGTTTTTTCTTGAGCTTAGGATAATTAATCCCAAGGGAAGATTCAAGTAATGCAACATTCCCTTTTGCATATGATAAATTAAGATTACCTTTTCTGGAAATCAGTTTTCCCATAGCCGGACCTGAATGGGAAGAATGAAATACATCAAATCCGCGGGTTCGATTAAAAAGTACGGGCAAATCATTCCGTTCTGGGTGCGCCAACATGATAACGGATTCTGCGCCCATCCATACCGGTATTGCTGCAAGTGATTTTAAGGTTAAACTAACAGAATTAATCAAAGCTGAATCACAGTGAATGGTGTGCAGTACAGGTTTGTCTTTTTGATATACTCTTGAAAAAGATAACATTGCTTCACTCCGCGGACCCCATTGGATCTCATTTTTCCATTGTGAATAATCCCAGGCATCCGCAAGTGATAAAGCTTCATCTACCTCGGTAATATCCTGCTTCACAAAGGTATTCCGCACTGAAACTGCAACTTTATTATCTTCAAAGGAGATAGTTTCTTGAAGATTTGATAAAACTCGAATCAAAATTTGAGATAAATCTTCCTCTTCTCCAAAATACGGCAATAAAGGATAAGCTAAATTTTCTTTAAAGAAAGATGTAATAACATATTTTCCATTCTTATTGGAGCAATGAGCGCCCGTTACGTGGGATTTAGAAAGGAGTAAATATATCAAAACCGACCGGGATTAATCCCAGCTGGGAATGCCATCATCAATATATCCATGATTATAAGCTTTAAAGGAAAATAATAAATATCTCCCCTCAGAATATATCTTGTTGATTGGGCTACTAATACGTAATGAATTATCCTCTATGCGAATTGTATAAGGTTTTTCAATAACTGGGCAGAAAAACAGCGAAGTATCCGGCATATACGAATCATAATAATTTACCATTTCCACGTGTTCGACCGGTGTCTCTTTAACAATGCTGATAAAATTGGGGTTGGATTCCATAAGAGAAAGTTCGTTTTTCCTGACAAAAATTGTATCATTACGAGAAATATCTTCAGAAAACATAATAAGGGTAACGGTTGTATCAACCACAGTATCCCGCCTGCTCTTTAAGAAACCAAATGTAGTGTCAAACTCCATTGCAAATTCCACCGGGATATTCACATTCACTTCATTCCCATCTAGAAATATAATTTGATTTTCCAAAAAGGTCGTATCTGCGGTTAACGAATCTCTGGTCGCATTAACTACGGTCAACGCCCACAAGGGGTCTTCAGTAAAATCTTCTGTCAGAATGTGATAAAAGGATTCCACATCATAAACATTTTGCATTCTGTAACGGCTTTCTTTTGCATAAAATTCTTCCTCATCCCAAATTGCTCTTGGAACATAAATGACTATAATGAGGAAAATAAATAACAATACAATTGCCAGTTCTAAAAGATCAGATATTAATAATTGTTTGGTAATTTTCATTCTATCTCCACAAAAGCCCGAATTTTATCCAAAGTTTTAGAGCCAATCCCTTTTACTTTTGATAAATCATCTATGATTTTAAAAGATCCATAATCATCCCGATATCGTATGATGCGTTCTGCAGTAACGGGGCCGATTTTTGGCAACTTCATCAATTCAGACTTCCCTGCCGAATTGATATTTACAGATAGTTGAGTATTCCCTGCAACCGGTTTCATTTGAGTATTTGAAGATTCTGATGCTGCGACATAACCTTGTTTTGAAGCTACTTTAAATTCTTCCAATTCAACAATCAACTCTTGAGAAATTGTTTCTTCATTGTAATCTCGAAAAGAACTGACGGCTAAACCAATTACAAATAATCCCAATAAGAATTGAATAACACTTTTTTCTTGATCAGTAAAAATGGTATTCATTATTTGACTTTCCTAAAAGTTGGATTTGTTTGACCGTTTAATTTATCCAATTCCTCAAATATAGATTTCTGTGATTTATTAATTGAAATTGGTGTATCAATCTGAATGCGCACCAATTGGTTCCCTCTGCGAGGTCCATGGACCGCCGGAAAACCCTTACCTTTCATCCGTAAAGCTTGTCCAGATTGGATTCCAGCCGGAATTTTCAAATTTGCCTCACCTTCAATGGTTGGTACTTTCATAGTCATGCCAAGTGCAGCCTGCGAAAACGATAAATGCGCTTCCAACAAAACGTCCTCACCATCTCGAACCAAATAAGGATCTTCATCTTCTTCAAAATAAAGAATAAGATCTCCCGGATGAATTCCTTGGCCACCCTTATTACCTTCTCCGGACAAAGTCATATAATTCCCAGATGCAACCCCTGGTGGAACTTTTATTTTAATATCGACTGCTTTTTTTCCAACAGCCTCGCCACGACAAGAATTACAGGGATGCTCTATCATTTGTCCGGTTCCTCGGCAAACTGGACATTCCCGTACTACGACTGATTGCCCAAACAAGGATTGAGTTGCCTGTCGAACTTGTCCTGCACCACCACATTGCCTACAAGACGATGGACCGGTTCCAACTTTTGAACCAGAACCAGAGCATGTTTCACAAGGTTCTTTACGTTTAAGTTTGATTGTTTTTTCAACACCATTTAATATCTCAAGAAAATCAAGGGTAATAGTTGCACGTAAATCCGAAGCTTTTCTCATTCGCCTAGATTGCGAACGACCACCGCCAAAAATACTTTCGAATGGATTAAAATCTCCAAAAATATCTCCGAATTGGCTAAAGATATCATCCATAGACATGTGAGTCCCTGAAAAACCTCTGCCTTGCGCACCGCCCATCCCAACGCCGGCATGCCCAAATTGGTCGTATTGGGATCGTTTTTGAGGATCACTTAAAATTGCATAAGCTTCAGCTGCTTCTTTAAAATTCTTTTCCGCTTCCTTATCATCAGGATTTTTATCCGGGTGAAATTTCATAGCAATTTTTCGGTAGGCTTTTTTAATTTCAGTCGCAGAGGCAGATTTGCTCACCCCAATAATGTCATACAGATCTTTCATTCTACCTTATTTACAATAACTTTAGCATGACGTAAAATTTTATCTTTGTAGCGATAGCCCTTTTCAAAGACTTCAAGAATTTCATTTTCTTTTTTACCTTTTTCATTACGGACCAACATTGCTTCATGTAGCTCTAAATCCAATGTTTCACCAGGTTCCGTAAACGATTGTACATCTAACGCTTCAAATCTTTTATGGATCTTTTTCATAATCATGTCAATTCCTTCACGAATTGTGTCGGATGATCCATTAGAATCGCTATCAATTGCATCCTGCATGCGTTCTAAATCATCCATCACAGAAATAAATTCCGTTATCACATTAGAACCTTCATAGATCAGTAATTGGCCCAATTCCCGATCTTTTCGCTTTCGGTAATTATCAAATTCTGCTTTTAATCTTAGGTGCTTATCTTCCATTCCGGCCATTTGTGTAGTCAACTCTAGAATTAAATCATCACTTTGGATTTTAGCTGGTTTTTTTTGTTTTTTATCCTTTGATTTTTTGGACTTATGAATTGATGGTTTTTTAACAGACATTTTGGATTCCGGATGCAAATTGATTAAGGATTTCTTTTAATTCTGAATACCGCATACGCTTTGGGCCAAGGATTGCCAATCTTCCGCTGAGGTGGTTTCCATTAAATGGAGTGGAAATCAGAGAACAATTTTTCAATCGTTCATTTTCATTTTCGCCGCCAATAATAGCTTTCCACTCTTCCATATCCATAAGATTAATATCATTTGCTAAAGAATCCGACTCCAATGCCGGGAGAATTTCTTGTAACAATTGGGCATCTTGAAATTCGGGCTGATGCAATAATTCACTGTAGGAGGATGTGAAGACAACAGCATCATTCTGAGTTGCAAATACGCTGGTGGATTTATCCAGTAAAATTTGAATAATTTCATGATCAAAAACATCTGAATCTCTTAGCCGAGATTTTATACTATCAACAATGGTTTTAAGATTTAACCCAACCAATCGATTTCGGAGAGCTTCGTTCACGTAATTGAGATCACGATCTCCGATATCCACTTTCAGGTTTAATACGATGGATCGTACAAGACCAGTTTTCATTGCAAGCACAACCATGACTCGGTCAGACCCAATTTGTACAAGTTCAATATCTGATAATGTACTTTTTTCATATCCCTTTAAAACAACAACGCCAAATAACTTGCTAATTTTAGCAAGCATGACAGCCGTTCCACGCATTAATTCTTCCATATTAGTTGCAATGGTTTCAACGTCGCGAATAAATTCGTTTTTTCCTAAAGATGTGTGAGGATGTGGTTCCATTAAATCATCAACATACAAACGGTATCCCAAATCTGTAGGAATTCTTCCAGCGGATACATATGGGTGCGTAAGAAAACCTTTTTCTTCAAGAGAAGATAAGGTTGATCTAATCGTGGCCGAGCTAAAACTATAATGATGTTGTTCTTTAAGAAACGACGATCCAATTGGCGAATTAGATCGGATAAAATCCTCAATAGTTGCTTTTAGAATTACATCTTCCCTATCGAGTAAAATGTCTGTTTTATGATCTATCATATCTTGGGAAATTAGACCGATGGTCTATCTTGGAGCAAGCTGGAAATCGGACGAAAACTACTTTAAAAACCGGGCGATAGCTCGCTGGCTACCAATAAGGCTGATAAATATTCCGATTCCGCTTAACGACAACGCAATAACTATACCATTCAATTCAAAAGAAATACCGTACATAACGCTCAAATTCGCATTCACAAACATCACTGAAACCATCAGTGTTATTATCGCCAATACTGCTCCAATCAATCCGTGTAACATAGCTTCTACCAAAAAAGGGACCTGAATAAATAAGGATGTTGCGCCAATGAGTTCAAGTGCACGGATCAATTCTTTTTTTGAATAAATGGTGAGCCGAATAGTATTTGAAATGATGATTATAGAAATGATTAGTACGATTCCGGACAAATAGGTTATCGCTTTCAGAAATTTCTGATAATAACTTTCAATTCGCTTTATTAATCGTCCCTGATAATGGACATCGCTGACGCCTTTGATAGATTTTATTCTCTGAATAATGGGATCAACAGTTAATAATCGATTTTTTTGTTTAACAACATTCACAACACAGCTTGCCGGGAAAGGATTGTAGCCTAGCAATTCCATCACATCTTCTTCAAACTGCGATTTAAAAATTGTCATTGCATCTTCTTTTGTTATTAACGTTGTTGATCGAACGCCGGGAATTGTCCTAATATTTTTTACAATATTTTCTGCTTCACCATTTGTGAGGGTTTCGTTAAAAAATACTTCAATTTTATATTTTCCTCGAAAATAATTAATAAGTTTATCAGTATTGTCGTTCATTACAAGCAATATACCAATCAACAAAAGAGTGAAAAAAACAGAAAATACGGCACCTAAAGCCGTAAGTTTATGTCTCCATAAATTCCGAGAACCTTCTATCAATAAGAAAAGCATTTGATCCATCAGTTTCTCCTAAGTTCTCCATCCTGCATTTCTATGATTCGATGCCCACGCCCTTTGATAAGACCATAATTATGAGATGCCATCAGCACAGAAGTTCCTTCATTGTTGATTTCTTCTAACAATTTCACAAGTTCATAAGCAACAACGGGATCTACGTTACCAGTTGGTTCGTCTGCCAAAATTAATTCAGGTTCTTTTACCATGGCTCGTGCAATACTGGCCCTTTGCTGCTCTCCGCCAGACAATTCGTGAGGAAAATGTTTTTCTCGACCGGCTAATCCAACATCATCTAGGGATTCCATCACGCGATCATAAATATCCGCCTTGTCATCGCCAATGACGTGAAGTGCTAAGGCGATATTGTCAAATAAATTTCTGTCATCAAGCAATTGATAATCCTGGAAAACCATTCCAATCCTCCTGCGGAAATACGGAATTTTGCTCTTTTTAATTTTTTGGGATTTATGTCCTAATACTTCTATCTGACCCGAATCCGGTATAAGGTCCATATAAATCATGCGAAGTAAGGTAGTTTTTCCTGAACCGGTTGGTCCGATGAGGAATGCGAATTCTCCCTCGTCCAAATTAAAATTGATATTGGAAAGCTCAAATCCCCTATCAAATGAGAAAGATATATTTTTTAACCGAATCATAGTAGTAAATCTAATCCTTGAAGATGGGGATTCACAATCCCGGTCTTTGGTACACTAAAACAGAAAATAAATGAATCCGACATATCCAGACAGTAACAAAAAAGAATTAAATTTTGATATAGGCTGAGAAATAATTCCAAGAGGAATGAGAACCAAACCAAATGCAACCATGATCGGTATTTCAAAAGAAAGAATACTGGTTGAAGAAGTTAATGGCTTTATGATCGCCGATATTCCAATTACGGACAAGATATTGAATAAGTTCGATCCTACTATATTCCCGATGGATATTGCATGTTCTTTCTTTAAAGCTGCCACGATTGATGTAGCCAACTCCGGCAGCGATGTTCCGAGAGCAACAATGCTCATACCAATCGCAACTTCTGAAATACCGATTGCATGGGCTAGCGTTACAGCAGAATCCACAAACACTTTTGCGCCTATCGATAAAACAGCCATGCCGATAAAAAGCGTCACAAATGATTTCAGGACAGCATCAAGTTTATCTTGATCTACTTCCGATACAATAGGATGCGGACTTTTAATATTAAGCCAAATATATCCAACGAGTCCTGAAAATAATATGGCACCTTCAATGCGAGTAATTGTCCCATCCCATATGAATCCAATAAAAAGGGCGCACGATGCTAAATATATCAAAATATCCCGTTTAATTGTAATATAACGGTACGATATTGGAAATATCAACGCCACAACCCCCAACACAAGTCCAACGTTTGCCACATTTGAGCCAACAACATTTCCGATTGCAATTGATGGGGAATCTTTCAATGCAGCCAATACGCTTACGATTAATTCCGGTAAAGATGTTCCAAATGCAACAATAGTTAAACCAATCGCCAATCTCGAAATTCCCATTTTATGGGCTAAATTGCTTCCACCGCGTACAATCCAGTCTGCGCCATAATAAAGGCAAACTGCACCTAATATTAACCCAAAAATTGATATCGCGTTTCCGGAAATTATATCCATTAGAGATACAAGTTTTTCTCATTAATGTATTCCCAAACAGGCTGAGTAACCATATAGCGGATGGTTTTATTGGTTTGCCATCGTTCACGAATTGTGGTTGCTGAAATTTCGATTCTAGGAAGATTTGCAAATTGAATTTTACTTAGAATCCACGACGGAATATCACTTGGACGAAAGCCGGGACGAACTGCTACAATTACTTGACATTCTTTTAAAATATTTTCTGGTTCTCTCCAAGTATGGAATGATTTAAGTGAATCGCTGCCCAATAGAAAAAATAACTCATCCGATGCAGCACCATTCTCATTTTTCAGATGTTTAATTGTATCAATCGAATAGGACATTCCGCCGCGTTTGACTTCTATATCAGATATTTCGAACTGTGGATTATTTTGAATCGCCAATTTCAGCATATTTACGCGATGATCAATAGCAGTAATCTTATTCGTATCTTTGTGAGGAGGATTGAGAGCTGGAATAAATAATAGTTTATCAAAATTTTCAGATTCAAAAATAGTTTGCGCTACGAGCAAATGCCCTATATGCGGAGGATCAAATGTTCCACCGAATAAACAAATTTTCATCTACTTTTTTCCTCATTTGCAGGATCTGTTTTCTCAATCAATCCTAATGCTTCCTCACTTAATTCCAACGTTTGAAGCATTATTTCCACTTTAGAGAAATAATCGGAAGCCTTTTTATATTCTTTTCCGAGTGAATGACATTTAATAATTCCTACATGGGCAAGACCGATATATTCTGTTTCAAAATACTTTTCTACAATTTCTTCAAACGAATAAATTGCAGACGAAAACTCATCAAGTTTGATGTAAAGAACACCCGTTTCATAGAGTTTTTTTGCTAATTTATTTCTCAATGTTTGGATGAGTGATGTAGCTTCTTCTTTATGTTTCGTTGCCGGAAAATCATCTAAAAATTCTTGTAATTTGTCCAATGCTTTATCAGTATAGGTTTGATCCTTGTAATAGGGTAGAGATTCTTGAACGTAAGATTCGCAAATGCGATATCGCGATTTTTGCATGAACGGTGTAAAAGGCATTTTCCTTATGAGCTGATCATAATCTGCGATTGCTTGAACATATTCCTCATTTAAAAAGTAAGATTCCGCCAGATAAAACTGCGCATCATCCCCTAATTCAGTATGGGACCCGCTTATGACAACATACGTGAATTCTTCCTGAGCACGAAGATATCTTTCTTTTCCGAGATAATACATCCCTTTGTCAAAACGCGTTTTGACCTCTTCTTCGAGTTTGATTTTACCCTTTCCCGCGCTGCAAGCATTCACGAGCATAGCCAGAGTCGTAAGGATGATAATTATAAATTTATTCATAGCGTTATAGTTATTTATACTTTCAGTTACGTGATTTATTCAATGTGTTAATTTACCACTTAAAGGATACATAAATTCCACCAATTCCTGCAGGCGATTTTCGATTGTACAACAAACCGATATCTGATTGAATTTCATCATTATCCGATTCCTCTTTTTTCCCGGCTGAACTAGACCACACAGCTTCTAATCCACTAATAACATGGTTGAACATCAAAGCGCTTATTGCATATTTTGAGTAATCAAGAAGTGTGTTGCTATCAAACCGGAGATCTCTGTAATAGTTTTTCTTTGGCGTGAGCTTGATGTATTCCGTGCTATCGCCCACACTTTTTGCTTCTTCAAACCAAATTTGATTCCCATCTTCGTCATAGCAATCATCCCACCCACCGACAAATTGATCGTATTTCCCGATATTTTCATAAAAGTTTCGATCACGAATATATTGAATGTCTGATCCATAAAGTCCCCATAAAGAATCTAAAAATGCTGATGAAAAATATCCATCATCTGTTTTTAGAGTAATTTTATGTGTACCGGCAAACATGGTTGAATAGGTATCGGGAAAAATAAGTCTCGTATTTGTGTACCAATCTGATAAAGTCCAATTCTCGTCAGCGTAGGCTTCATATTCAAGCCTGATATCTTCCGCCCGGGATTTCCAATTCCACCACATCGCTATTCCTGTAACTTCTACCCCGGCAAAGAGAGCTGATTTCCACCACGGTGATTTATTATACACTTGCCCTGCGCCCGGAAGAATCAACGAATAAAGCATTGGTCTGGCTGGATAATGAATCGGTTGAATGGATGTATTTTCTTTTTCTTCTACAATTTCGACAGAATCAGGATTCAAACGATAACTGTAATTATCAAAATATAACCCTTCCGGTTGACAGAGAGAAACAAAGAGAAAAATAGACATAATGTATTTCATATTAGAATCCGAATAAGAGGGTGAAATAAAATCTGTTTTGTTTTCCGTACGTAACATTGGTTCCGCGCCCAGTCCATTCGAACTCATTTAGTCCGCGGTGAATTTCAAGGGCAATTGCAGTAGGAAAATTATAATAGGAATACCCATTAATCCGCCACTGAATTCCAACTGAATTTTTTAGCGAAAAATCTGATAATGAAGTCGTCCACGCATCGCCGGTTTGAAATACGAAACCAACCACACTGTTCTGAATAATTGCTGGTCCCAATACCCAGTGCTTCTCTTTAAAGATGGGAATTCTAAGTATCAGATCGCCTGTTAACAGTCTGTTTCCTTCGATGCTGTAAAACGGATATCCTTTAATTCCAGGTAGGCCGCCACCAAAATAATTAAAAAATGAATCTGCTTTTGTGTTGGACATCCACCCTGCCATACCTCCAAACGAAAGAGTCCATCTGTCCGTAAATGGAATTGCCGCATGCATCGAAAAATCTGCCGAAACGCGATGTGTGGAATTATCAGCGAATTCTTCTAATAAAGTACCGGAATTAGATAAATTTAATCCGTCAATAAAATCGTTTTTATCATAGTCGTATCGGATGTTGAATGTAAATCCTCCAGATGGATTAATATTCTTATCCACACGATTGGGAACTGTGCTGATATTTCCTTTTGCAAATCCGGATACACCGCGGAAATAATCGTAAGCCACACCTGCTTCCAAATGTTCCAAATCTAACGAACGTTTTACAAATGCACGGTATTGCTGCCACGTCATTCCCACTTCCAGGGATGCGACGCCCTTAATCGGCATTCTCGCGCCCCAATTGAATTGTAGCAGGCGAAACCTTAAATTATCGTCCACATCCCTTACATCGTCCAATTTGCCTCGTTCAAACCGATTACGCGTGATATAGAATGTTTCAAAATACAACGTCGGATAAAACCGCTTGAATTCAAAAAGAAAAAACATATCTGCATCGCCATCAGGATTTAATGACCCTGCGCCAAACAATGATAATCTTTCAAGCACCTCAGAGGAATAAAAATAAAATCCCGGTTTGATAGAGTTGTAATCCATCGTTAGCCTCGGAAGGATAAACATGGGTGGAAACTGATCTTCATACTCTTTTCCCGGCTCAGAAAGTTGTGTTGTCATCGGTTCCGACAAAGATGCATTCCTCCTGAAATACCCGGCACTATATCCAACATGATTATCCGGAATAATGCTCATGGAGTCCATAAACGCAATCGTGTATTTTCCGTTTTTATAAAGTGAATAAAGAACCTGACCATTCTCGTTGACAGAAGGCATAAATGCGCCTCCGGTCACATTGGTAATAAATCCATTTTCACCGGAAGATTCATCAAAGCTATAGAGATTAAAAATCCCCGATCGGTCATCCGAGTATATGAATTGGTTTTCAGGTCCGACCGTTCCGTTGCGTTCATCCCACGCATCGTTTTGCAGAAGCGTTCCAAGAGCTGTGTCGGCAAGAGATAAAAACCGGATATTCCTGAAATGATTTTGTGTTTCGTCAAAAATGAGCCGATGCTTTACATTATCATACTGCAGACCGGATAAAATCCTGTGATCAGAAAATTGAGTCACATCGTAAATCGTATTCAATGCAAGGTCTAAAATCTGAATATTTTGATTCCCTCCCTTGGTAGAAAGAAATGCGACTGCATTATCGCGCGGAATAAAAGCAAGCGCATAAGCTCGACTGTCTTTTGTTAATCGTTCTTCCTTTTCTTCGAGAAAACCGTACATCCAAATATCAAAATATTTAGAACCGGTTTTATTCGGGAATTTCGATTTTTTGGCATAATAAAGAACCGTGCCGTCCTCGTTCCACGATGGCGCGGATATTACGGCCTCCGCGATTAGCTCGGAATCTTTCATATCCATGGAATACACATATAAATCTGTTTGACTGAAATAATCCTTTTTCTGATTGCTGAGGTATGCGAAAGAAGATCCGTCCGGCGACCAAATC
This sequence comes from Candidatus Neomarinimicrobiota bacterium, assembly GCA_018651745.1. NCBI lineage: Bacteria > Pseudomonadati > Fidelibacterota > Fidelibacterota bacterium. The sequence continues at coordinate 86,959 of JABIDL010000026.1, forward strand.
GGCCACAGATTTGCAGTTCCGTCTGACACCAATATCTCGCCTTCTTTTTCAGTTTGGATTATGGATTCGGTCAGTAAATCATAACGCTTCTCCAGCGTATTCCTGAAATTGGCATAAACTGTTTTTCCATTAGTTCCGGTTGCTTTTGTTAGGGCGCTTTCAATGGAAAATTCGAAAGGCAAAGAAAGTGCGGTCATTATTTCTTTCAGCGTATTATCACCGTATTTCACTGAAATATATTGGCAGAAAGCGAATCCGGCGTTGTACACACTTTCATTCCCAATGCCGCGCTTCCCGAAGGTATTCATTTCCGTTAGCGAAAGCATTTTTCCGTGTAGCACTCGATCGCGCAAAATCATATCGCGGTGGGTGTCCCAATTATCCCAATCGGCGCCTTTGTACATCACTTGTGCCGAGCCTTCCGCAAGCCACGGCGGGACTGCAGTTCCCGGAATTGGATAACTGACAATAGTATTCGGATAGCCGTACAGCACATCTTCTCTCTTTTCATCTTCATAGCCAAGCCATTGAAGATACGCACCGGGATATCGAGTGCCGGCTTTCATCGCTTTTTGCAGGGAAATAATGTGGACAAATTCATGCGTAATAACATTCTGAATCCATCGGTGGCTTCCGCGCAATTCAAAATCTAGCGGCGACGTCCAGATTAAAATTTTGTTATCAAAATAATATGCGGCCCCGTTGGATATATCATCCGTATCCGTAAAAATGATATGCGTTTTTTCTTTGGGCTCGTGCTCGTACATCTTTGTTACTGCTGGATAAATTTCTTCAGCGGCAAATGCGCCCTCCCGGGCAATCGGCTCTGTTTCATCATAATAATGAATTTTGAAATGTTCCGTCTCAAACGTCCGCCAATCTAATTCAGGATGGTTGTAATGAACCGTTTGTCCATGGACAAATCCAAACGTGAAACAAATGAGCGAAAGGCGATTTAACATTGGGTATAGGATTATTTGATAATTCCGATTTTAATGATTTTTTCCTCGGATTGGCTTCCCTTGCTCGCCGTCACCCTCGCAAAATACACTCCGGCTTCCTGATTGGAAACATCCCAGCTGTATTCGTTTGGTAATCCTTCCTGTACATAATCGAAATCCACTTTTTTGACAAAATATCCGCCAAGATCGTAAATGTTAATTTCAACTGCATTTGCCGATTCCACCTGGACGCGGATGGTTGCCGTATTTCCCTCCACTGGATTTGGGTAAACATACGTTTTAGATTTGTCTATCAGCACCGATTCATCAGGAGTTGTGACCGGAACCGAGCTAACTAAAGTTCGTGAATTCCCAAAATCGTGATGCGTGGACGTCCATTCATTCCCGTAATTCTCGGAAACAGCATCGAAAATCCAAATGGCGGATTCGGTAACAATTGCATTTTGTCCGCCATATTCACCCAAGCAAATGAGGCTTCCGTAATCAGTCAGTCTATACTCCAAATTTCCTTTCCAATTGTAAATCAGAATTTCGCCTAATGCGTTTTGAAGAACAATTTCAGGATGATCATCTCCGAATAAATCTTTTACGAGAGGTGTTTGAGCTTCGATGGAATCAATTTGAACAGGAAAGCCAGCTATTGAGACCATTCCATCGCTTTGAGTATTTACAAAAAAATAAAAAACATCTGAATAAAAGTAAAAATGCGATCCAGAGAGGAAACCAAGTGTGTCCACAGTAAGAACATCCGCGTTTCCATCTAGATCAATATCTACTAGTGACAGATTTATGCCGTTCAATGTATAGGTCAATTCAGTGGATTCGGTATTAAATGCTAATGTTTTAAAAGTGTCAGCTTTTGTACTCTCCGTAAAACGGATTGAATACCAATTCGGATTATCAACGAACAACACCTCATCATCCGAAAATGACGTATCAGATAAAAAATCAAATGTTGAATCGGAAGCATTCCACGAAAATAATGAAATCACCGTAGAATTATTTCTGAGTTCATTAATAACCACATCATCCGAACCGGTGGAATTGGTATCCACCGAAAAATCATACACGATTCCGGTTGGGTGGTAAAAAGTAGAACGATTGGTTAAGCTTCCGACCCAAATGCTATCCGTACCGCCGACCAGTTCCATAGCACCGTCGCCGTCAAAATCGTGTATCAATCCGATATGAAGTGACGTATCTGGATAACCGGACGCCAAAAGAGCATTTGACACGGTAAATGTCATGGTATCTCCGGGCGCACTGATATCGCCAATCCTGATATACGAAGAGGAACCAGTATTTGACCTTGAATCGGGAAATGTCAAAGGGCCCAATTCCGGGGACATTCCCTCGTAATTGGGATTTGCGCGTTCATATTCAAGATTTCCCTTATACCACATATCGCCAAAATATCCGGCGCTCGGATCGGTAAAGAGAAATATGGACGGATATCCAATATCCTGCGCACCGTCCGCTTCTTCCAGATCTACGCCAAAAAGAGTTCTGTCTGCGTTAATGGTATAATCGGATAATCCGTTTTGAAGGACCGTTTCATCAATATGCCAAATCAAAAGCCCGGAACCGGGCAAGCCAATATCATAATCCGGAATTGAAACAATAACCCCATTGGAATCTGTTGTCGCGCCAATAGAATCAGCCACCAATTGAACATAGGCAGGATATGAATCATTTTCGAGAAATTCTGCATATCTAACAGAGTCAATACTCACGAAATCTCGAAACCAGTTGGTTCTGTTTTCAATGAGAAAATATTCGGTTGGATTGATGTTAATTTTTACGACATTGTTTTCTGCTCGAGAAGGAAGTGAAACGCTTTCTCCCGGAATAACTGTCACCGGTTCTTCCCATTCTAAAAAATACCTTGTCCATGCATTCGGTGGTGCAGGAATTATACCCCGCCCATTATTAGAACCTTGATCCATAAGTCCAAAAATGCCAATGCCACTCACACCATTTTTCGTATCCCACAGTGGAGGAAGTCCTGTAGCAAATCCGATCATCAGAGCAAATGTACCCGTTAATCCATATTGGTATTCACATGGATTCGAAGAACCATAAAACATGGATTCTGCAATGTCATAATGCAGATGATTTTGTGTTTCAGGTAAAATAATGCCATGCCATATGGTATGCTCATTGATATTGATATTGTGCCCGATATAAGAAGCAATCATATCGTTATCAACATACGTTGAAGGAATATCTTCTGGAGTGGGATCTAAAAAAGGAAGAGAAAAATCCTGACCGATTCCAGCATGGAATACAACGATCAAATCAAAAGCAGAAAAGTTAATAGAATCAATTTCATAGGCCTTTTGTACGGCATCATTAAACAAATACGTAATGCGTTCTTCTTGAATGTCGTCACGACCGTAAGGATTGTAATAATCCATTGTGTTTCCTACTTCGTACGAACCGATTATAGAGGAAGGGAAAACAGCTGATGAATCTAAATCTATTCCAAAAGAACCGTAGGAAACATTAGAAAAATAGGAATCTACAGCTGTCAATTGTGACCAAAAATAATCTTTATCATGTGGTGGCGGATCAATTGGATAATCGTCACACTTCGCATATTCAGAGACAGAAAGAAAGCTTCCGTCTCCTGTGGTCGAGGACTTGTTATCATTTTGAAATGAAACTCTAATCGCGCAAATTTTCAAATCACCTTTTGAAGCACCTAAAGGGAAAGGTAAAGAAAAATTCATGCAGACTAATAGTAGTCCGCGAAATACTTGGCTCATCTAGATCGTCCCGGAAATTCGAAACGATTAAAAAAGCATATTCAGAGAAAACCGCATCGTATTCGTCAGAGGATGACCCGGTTCACCTGAAGTATATCCAAAATCAAAACCGTATCCCCCAAAACGCAGTCCAACACCAAATGTCGGATTATCGATTTTACCGGTTTTGTCGTAATAATATCCAGCTCGTAACGCAAAATATGTGGAATACCAATATTCAACTCCAACGTTATGGACTAGTTTATCTAATTCATTAGAAATAGTTCTGTCGTCTCCCGATCCAACTTCTTTTTGACCCCATTCGTTGTAAATCCCCCAATCGGCATCACCATATTTTGCACCGGATTCAGTCGAATTAATCATTTCATCTTTATCAGGAATTCCATTGCCATCATCTAAGCTTTCATCCCAAGAATACCCTCCGATTTTTCTATCAGGTTCTTCCCCGGAAATTGCTCGGTCCATGTCGCCACCAAGCAACCAATCATCCACCCAAGAGGTAAACAGCGCAAGATAAATCGGATCGGTATGGGCAATTTCAATTTTCCCATCTGAACTGTAATCGCCTGAGAGACTTACGTGCCCATCTTCATCAAAACCGCCAATCGCACCGTCACCGTTCCAATCCATGTCAGGATAAGAGGCAACAAGCATTTTATCGACATCATACACAATATTAAGGTTATTATGTTGGGATTGGATTAATGCATAGTTAAAGCCAATTGTCAAATTAGTTGGTTGAGGATCAGCTTGATCTGGATCGATAAATGATATTTTCGGACCGATATTTGACAAGTTTAACCCGATGTCTAATCTTGGCGTCAAAAATTCCTTTTTCATATATCCAATATCAAAGCCAAAATCCATCGAAGTCCCTTTCCCTTTTTCACTTCCGGTGCCCATTTCAACAAGATGTTGATAAGATACTTTTGCATTGAGTCCTAGTGAAGAAGTTCTAGATAAAAGTGCACTATACGACACAGCTCCCGCGACCATATATGATGTAAATTTTCCCTGATACTGTGCATATTCATCCATTCGAATCTGTTCTCCAAGACTCAAGTAGATAATGTGCCCACCAAGTGTCCCCAAATTGGGAAAAGATTTTCGATAAGCAAGAAATTCATAATATAAATCATCAGCAAGATTTCGAAGCCAATTTACATGCATGAGCGCAAGTTCAGATCCTTCTAAAAATGCTAAACCTGCAGGGTTCCAATAGCTTGCATATGCATCATTCGCCACAGCAACCTGCGCCTCTCCCATTCCACCTGCGCGGGCTCCTGGAGAAATAAGTAGAAAGATGGCTCCAGCTTCACTTGCGAATAAAGTTGAGCTGGAAAACATAATGAACGCAAAACAGATATGTGCCAAACGGCTTTTCATAGTATTTTCCTATGTTTAAGAGGGTTTCCCCTCAGGTTTATTATTTATGACTTAATCTGTTAGCGTTATTGAATAGAAAGTCCTTTAAAGACGGGCGAATCTATTGCCCTGTTTATTGTCAATCAAGTAATGAATATATTAGCAATTGGTTCCCAATTTTCCTGTGAAGTACATCACTTTAGTAAACCAAGAGTCAAAAACGGAATATATGTGATTGCAAGTACTGCCAGTAAACGTATCAGGAAAAAAGGCAATGTCGCCTTGTAAACGGTTGGCATATCCTCTCCAAATCTATACGCCGATAAAAAGAGATTCATTCCGACGGGAGGCGTCAAAAACCCTAATTCCATATTAGCTATAAAAATAATTGCTAAATGAACAGGATGAATGCCAAAATGAGCGCCGATTTGTGAAATAAGTGGAACGATAACTATGATGGCTGAAAAAATATCCATCATGCAACCCACACCGAGAAGCACAATATTCAACATAAGCAAAAACACATACTTAGATTGAATGCTCGCTTCAACCCAGTGAAGCAGTTGTGTTGGAATCTCTGCATCTACAAAATAACTGGTTAGGCCCATCGCAACACCAAGAATAATAAGAACGCCACCAATTAATATAGCGCAATCAATGACGATTTTTGGAAGATCATTGATTTTCAGATCTTTATAAACAAACACCTCAATAAAAAATATATAAACAACCGTTAGAGAGGCCGTTTCTACCAATGTTGTAAAACCACCGAACACTCCAGCCAAAATAATAACAGGAATAATAATTTCCCATTTGGTCTCCCATAAAACTTTCAGAATTTCTAAAATGTTCAGTTTGTCATATTCTTTTTTCTTTCGCCTCCCCTGCCAAACAGCAAAACCGGCAACCATCAAAACCAAAACCGTTCCCGGTACCAATCCACCAATGAAAATATCTTTTACAGATACGTTGGCTGTTACTCCGTAAATAATAGCCGGCAAACTAGGAGGAAACAAAAGACCGAGTGAACCGGCAACGGTAATTAGTCCAAGAGAAAATGACCTAGAATATCCTTCTCCCAACATTAACGGGTACAAAATGCCTCCCAATGCTAAAATGGTAACACCGGAACCACCAGTTAATGCAGTAAAAAATCCGCATAAAATAACAATTACAACGGGAGTTCCCCCCGGAATCCATCCGAACAAAACACGAAACAATTTGACCATTCGTTTTGATGCTCCGCTCTCTGCTAAAATATATCCGGCAAGCGTGAATAATGGAATGGTTGCAAGTGTTGGAGATACTACAATTCTATAAGCCTCTGTTGGGATTGCGGAGGCCGGAATATATTCCTTCCAGAAAAATAAAATGGCAATACCGCCCAATCCCACAAATATCGGAGCGCCGTAAATGAGAGAAATCAGTAAAATTGCAGAACCTAACCAAGCAATCCATGACACATCTTGAAACGTGTCGGTTAAAGCAATCATAGAAAAGATAACCATAACCAATGCCATTGAAGCTCGAAGTAAACGATCATTCGAACTACTGAAATAAATTTGAAGCGCAATTAAACTAAATCCGATTGGCATAACTAATTGTGCAACCCATCGGGATATATTGGGAGCAATATCCATTGGATATTGATATTCAATGCGTAATAATTGCCAACTCCCCCACGCGAGAGTTACCACCACAAGTAAAGAAATATTTTTTGCTACCCACCTTCCAAAATGGAATGCCTCGTCTGGGACAAATAGCGGATGCGTTGTTAATGCGAGAAGTTTATTCTGCCTCGCTGCTAGTACAGCTCCGATAAATCCTATCCAAAGTGTAAGATGTTGAACGATTACAGCAGATGCGGGAACGCCCGGTCGGCCGAATAATCGAGTGATTGTTTCAAATGCAGGAAGAAAGACCATTACAGTAAATACTACCAAAGCAAGAGTGTCTTCACCCCATTTGAGCCTATCTACGAATCTATCTTTTTCTTTAATCTCAGCCATCATTATATTTTACATTGTGATACAATTACAGAATGCGTCAAGGATTCGATTCTAATTCGTCTTTAAATTCCATTACTCTATCGAATATATTTTCTTCTACAACCTGACCGCGAATCAAAGGGTACATAGACTCTACCAATGTTTTCCACTCTTCATATTCATTTTTTGTTGGCGTGGTAACTGTTAACCCATATTCCTTCATAACATTAATCGCGCTATCTGATTCTAATCGGTTTTTTTTCTGAAATTCAGTGGAAATCTTGTTTGAAATTTCCTGCATTTTAATCTGATGTTCAGGATCAATTTTATTCCATGTTCTAATATCCAGTACTACTGCCGCGGAAAGCGTACCCCATTTCATATCAAGCATATACTTTGTGATACCAAAACTTTGTTGTGATAAAACATACATCGGGTTAAAGGCCATTGCATCGATCATACCAGTCTGAAGACCAGAAAGCATGTCTGTCATAGCCAGCGGTACAACTTTAAATCCAGATTTTTCCCACAATGCCGCAGTACGGTAATCTCCCGCCCAACTAAAAATAGTTTGTTTGCGGAGGTCATCCGGTGTGTGAATTGAATCAGAGGAAAACCAATACACCCAACCCACATCAACCATCATGAGAACTTTAAAACCATTTTTCTCTGAATCTTTGATCAAGTCGCTTCCAAGTTTTTCATACAGCAAATCCAAATCCGAAAAATTTTGATATAGCATGGGAACAAAAAAGACAGAATATTGAGGATTTATTTCTGTTAATCCTTCTGAGGTGATTGCTGCACCTTGAATTTGACCGATCCGCATTTTCCGTATCATATCTCTTTCGTCCCCAACAACACCACCGGGATAAACTCTGAGATTTACTTGCCCAAGTGTTGCCTCTTTCCATTCTTGACCCATTTTCATCAACAAGCCATGCCATTCGGTGCCCTCCGGCGCAAGGGTTGCCATTTTGATTTTTGTTTTTTTTGCCGGCGATATGGAAATTGAAATCGCTAATGCAATTATGAAACATAAAAGTCTCTTCATATTAATAAGGGTCATGACTAGTTTAGCGGGTTATTTCGAAAGTTTTCGAGTAATATTTGGTAGATATTTTCATGCCTAAAATTGAACCTAAACTCACTTTCTTTCAAATGGAAATAGAACGAAATTTTATGAATACCGCGATGCTTA
>JABIDL010000027.1 GCA_018651745.1 Candidatus Neomarinimicrobiota bacterium
TTGCCAACTCATTACTTTTGATCCATCTTCGATATAAACATATTCATTGGGGTTGGGTCGGTTCAAAATATTTATAATATCCCAAAATGCTACAAGATTTACTTTCTTAAAATTAAACCGCTGTTGAATCATAATATCCAATCGATTATAATTCCCATACCTTTCCGTATTCCAAGCATCATCGGAATTTGAATACCAATCTCTTGTTGTTGGGTCAAAATGTTTTAAGGTAAAAGGCCGCCCTCCCATATATCGGTATTTAATACTGATTTCATATTCATCGCTTGGCATAAACGGGAGCCAAGAAAACGCTTTCGCAACCCACGAATTTTTATAGGATTTATACCAACTAAAATTTGTGTACTGAATTTTATATCCACCCACAATGTTCATAACATCTTTATAATCGTAATCCCAAGGATAAAGAGTGTTTGATCTTGGATCCACACCCTCGGCAATTGAATGAGACCAAGAAATTGAGCCATACCAATTGTCTGAATACTTTTTTTGTATAAAAAATTCGATTCCATCTGATTGCCCTTCTCCAACATTGACTAAGTTTTCAAAGTTCAAACTGTCTTTGCCGGCGGAATTTTCCAATATTTCGAATGTCACCATATCATCATATTTTTTAACATAATATTCCAAAGTAATTCGTGTATCCGAAGCTGGGAAAAACTCGAACCCACCCACCAATTGGTCAGCAAAATAATTTTTAAGGCTTTTTGGTGATCCGCTATTGGAATTCAACTGGATATTAAATGGTGATTGAAAATATCGCCCCGCAGATAAATTAAGTTTTAATAGTGGGGTTAAATGATATTTCATTCCAAACCTTGGAGATAAACTTGATTCATCTGTGAATGAAATATAATCCAGTCGGGCACCAAGCGATATCTCCATATTCGGAAAGGGAAGCGAATTGATTTGAAGAAATCCACCATATTTTTGATAATTCAAAACAGCTTTTGTTTTGAAAGTGTCTAATTCTCCAAAAGACCCTATTTCGGTGATAATTGTATTGGGGTTATCAAAATATGTGGTATAAAAAACCTCTTCGCTAATAGATTGTGGGGATTCAGCGGAATCTAGTGAATAACCATAAAGATTTTTCGGTCGATCTGCAAACCAATTTTCATAATCAAGATTTATAGATTTTGCGGATAATCCACCACTCAATTCAATTCCTTTTTTGAGCTTATACACAATTTTGCTCCGAAAAGAAAGATCCCCTTCCAAATCTTTATTTTCGAAATAAATGTCTCGTTCTAAATCAGAATTAATCTCATAAACATCTGCATTAAGGCTAATCCAAGATTTCCCAATCGAAGATATAAAGTAACCACTTTTAGAGAATAAATTTTTATAGGTCATTCCAAAGGTAGATTGCCAAGAAGAATAATCAACATTTTCTGCACCACGCAATTGGGGATTGTTTTCACCTTCTATTGTGATGTTGTCAATACCTCCAATAAAATTAACATAGACTTTTTGTGTTGGCGATATATGATACACAATTTTCCCTTGGCTTGACCAATACTTTGGTATGGCTTGTAATCCAGAAGATGAAATGACAAGGTCCAAAAAGGAGCGTTTTAATGAATAAATATAGGATGAATTTTCGGCGATTGGGCCCTCAGCAGTTAATCCGAAACCTGCCATGTTTAAATCCATTTGCTGAAGGTGGTTTTCGCGATTTCCATCTCGAAGTGTTACATCCATCACAGAAGATAATTTTTCTCCATATCGAGCCGGAAATGCCCCGGCAAAAAAATCAATTCGTTCAATAAATTCAGTATCTACCATGGTGACAGGACCTCCGCCCTTTCCTTGTTCAGGATAATGGTTAGGGTAAGGTATCTCAAGAAAATCCATTATAAATAAATTTTCTCCAGGGGAACCACCGCGGACGATTATTTCATTTGTCTGATCTGATCCCGATACGACAGAAGGTAACGATTGCATCATAGCCATAATATCGTAAGCGCCGATTGGGTCAGAACGAATTTCCTCAATATCAACGGTTCGGCTACTTGTGACTGCATCTTTTGTTTTTTCAAAATATGTTACTGTTACCTCAACACTTTTGCCCTGCAAAACTTGAGGATGTAAATCAAAATTTGTGATTGTATTCCGTTTTGGCACAATATGAATATTCGCCCGTTTCACCTGTTCATATCCAATCATGGAAACATGGATTACATAAGATCCAACAGGAAGATTTTCAATTCTGAAATTTCCTCCTTCATCTGTTGCAGCGCCGATTTCCGTTTCGCTTACAATGACATTCACCCCGATTAATGGTTGGTGTGTGAACACATCGCGAATCAGTCCCGTAAGTGTGCCTGTTTGGCCGAATACTAATCCCAAATACAAGGGAACTAATTGCAATTTATTCATTGTTAAATATTGGTTTAATTCAATATCAATTATTGTGAAATAGTTGGCTGAATCCCCTCGGAAATCAATACCTTTCTCCAGCTTTCGAGTTTTTTCATTCTATCTACCTTATTCATTTTTGGATTCAAAATAGTGCTACAAGAAGTTGGGCTTGGTTTCCAATTCACATCCTCCGAGATTTTTAATAAATTAAAAACACCCATTGCTGTTTTATCTTTCATTGATGACACCCCGATTGGAATCTGCAAAATATCTGATATGAATTGTAAAAGTGGTGTCCTCGCCCCACCACCACTGACAGTGATAAAATCTGGACTTAACGATTGAACATGGTTTACTGTGGAAAAAATATCATGTATTAAAAATCCAATTGATTCCATTCCGGCTCTAATAATTTCATTCTTTTCAGGATTGGCTGGGAACCCATGAAGTGAATTTGATTTACCGGACACCCAGTACGGTGCTGCTATTCCCCAAAAACCTGGGAAAAACACTCCAGATGATTCTGTTTTGCTGCATCGTTCTTCCCACACCATTTCTCGGTGAGGAATACCAAGATCTGTTTCCAACCAATAAAAAAGAGAATTACATGCGTTAATTGTCCCCTCTAAAATATAGTAACGCTCAGATTGCGATGACCAAAGCACGCTACTTAATAATCCATTTATTCTTGTTGGATTCTCACCAGAATTGATTTGAAGTGAACCTGATGTTCCAAGGTTGATTGCAACTGACTCTTCCGCCCACCCACCTTGTCCGATTAATGCGGCTTGTTGATCGCCAATGACGCAATAGAGCGGAATTGCATCATCGTTGATTTCAACCAACCCAAAATCATGTAAGGTTGGTTTTACTTCTGGCAGAACATCGGAAGTTGCCCCAAAAAGGGAACAAAGATCGTCGTCCCATTCTAACGATTCCAACCCCATCATAATGGATCGGCATGCAATGGACCCATCTACAAAACATTTTCCTGTAAGCGAATGTGTCAAAAAGGAACTGAGTGGACCAAACCATGCAGACTTATTTTCAATTGCTGAAGCTAAAAAAGGATTATTCCTGATAAGATGTAGAAATTTAGGTCCTCCAAAATGTCCGCTTAATGGTTGTCCGGTTTTTTCAAAAATTGTATTTTTTAATGACTGAAGTTCATTTTCAATGTTTTTTGCTCTATTGTCTTGCCAGCTGATTGCAGGTGTAAGTGGTTTCAAATTTTGTTTATCCCAAAATAGAAATGTGGATCTTTGTACTGCAAGCCCCATGCACTTTATTGTTTCACTTATAGATTTTGAAAATTTGATAGCTTCAGAAATAAGCGTAACACATGCGGTTGCAATATCAATCGGATCTGATTCTACATGATGAAGTTTGGGACGGTGTAGCAGATGCTTAATTCTATTTGAATACAGCACATCGCCAACTGCATTAAACAAAAAAGCTTTTGTAGAAGATGTACCTTGGTCTAAAACTAGATAGAGAGACAATGCTCTAAAGCGTCAATCCGCTACGGTAATATTGTAGAGAGTTTCAAATTCTTCCGTCGGAAGCATTTGGATGGCATCCCAGGTAAGCTTAGTGCAGACTTTAGCACAAATTTGGCAGCCAATACATTCGTCGAAACGAATTTGAACAGGAGGAATAGGAATATTATATTTTTGCGCTGGAACAGGTTGAATACAATCCACCGGACAAAAAGGAACACAGACTTGACATCCTGTGCAATTGTCCTCGTCAACTACGGCTATTAATCTAGGTTTTTTCTTTTTCTTATTGATCTTTTCCGCTGGATCGGGAACAGTTTTGTAATGATCGTAATTATATGTGTCTGGCATGATTTAAGTTAAAAGTATCTTGGAAATTTAGGAAAAAGTTTTGGATAAGGACAAGAAACCAATCTTATTTAATCTCAAATTTCTTTTGATGAAAAAAAAATCCATGTAAATTCGAAAACGTTTGACAGGCAATGTAATCTGCCATTACTAAAAACTTTACAATTAGGAGCAAAAAAATGACATACATCATAGCAGAACCTTGTGTAGGAGTTTGCGATACAGCTTGTGTTGAAGTCTGTCCAGTTGATTGTATCCATCACACCCAAGATGATGCAGGCGAAGTGGTAAAACAAAAATTAGAAGCTGGTGAAGATATTGAAGGACTTACACTTTATATAAATCCTGAGGAATGTATTGATTGCGGAGCATGTGAACCGGAATGTCCGGTTGAAGCTATTTTTGAAGAAAGCGAAACTCCCGAAGAGTGGCATAAATTCATTGCAATGAATTATGAACACTTTGGGCAAACACCGCCAAGCTAATTAATTAACCAGCTCCTGAAAAAACGGTTGTTGGATTTGCAACAACCGTTTTTTTCTATACTATCATCTAAATTATGAACCAGTCCCAAGTTATTGACATTCTGAAATCTGTACTCTATCCCGGATTTAGTAGGGATATTGTTTCGTTTGGGATGGTTGATAATATACATATCGATGATAAATCAATTGTCATCACATTAAAATTGTCAACCCAGCAAGATGATAAAAAAGAAGCTGTGGTAAAGCTTGTGCAAGAAAAACTGGATTCCACGGGGGAGTTCGATACCATTCAGATTGAATCATCCGAAGGGGCACCCAATGCTTCTACCACACAATCCTCTAATCAAATTGCTCCGGAACCCCTTGCTGAAGTTGAACATATTTTGGCAGTTGCCAGCGGAAAAGGTGGAGTGGGAAAATCAACCATTGCTACCAATCTCGCATGCTCACTAAAAAATCTTGGTTATAAAGTTGGCTTGTTAGATCTTGATATTTATGGGCCTTCTCTTCCAATTATTTTAGGTATTTCTGAACAACCTGAGCTCACTCAAGACAAAAAACTTGTTCCAATTGATTATCATGGAATAAAAGTAATGAGTTTTGGATTTATCAGTGGCAATGACACTCCAACAATTTGGCGAGGTCCATTAATTGCAAGAATGACCGAACAGTTTTTCCGTGATGTTACGTGGGGCGTTCTTGACTTTCTTGTATTAGATCTTCCGCCTGGAACCGGTGATGTCCACCTTACTTTGACCCAAAAGTTAAGGATAAGTGGAGCTTTAATTGTAACAACGCCACAGGATATTGCTCTTGCAGATGTTAGAAAGGGCGCAGATATGTTTCGAAAGGTTCAGGCACCTGTGCTCGGCGTGATTGAAAATATGTCAGGTCTTGATATAACGGGAGAAATTCGCGGCGATATTCAGTCTTTAACAATAGATGGCAATCAAATTGAGGTGGATAAAGCAGGTAAATTTTCGTACAAAATAAATTTATTTAAAATGGGTGGTGGTGAAAAAGAAAGCGAGAGACTTGATGTTCCGCTATTGGCAAAAATTCCAATATCCAAGGAATTAATGGATTCAACAGATAGCGGAACGCCAATTACACTCATAAAACCAGATTCTTCTGTAAGTAGTATTTTTAGTGAAGTTGCCAATAAGGTTGTTTCGCATCTGCAGGGTTAATCCTGCTTTCAATGACATCTAATTTTTCAGAGATTTTAGTGCTGATGTTTTTGGGATTTAGCACATTTTTTCCAATCTTTTTCATTTTAATTCCACGACATAAAATTGATTCCGGGTTTTATAATTTTAATCTTGGGTTATCTGGGATAGTAGCAAGTTTTGCACTGATGCTCTTATGGATTGCAAACATAGAAATGTCCGTACTTATTTATGTATTCGGTTGGCTTGCAGTTCATTTAATAATAACATCTATTTATTGGAACTCTGAATCTATTTCGTTTATTCCTTTACTTGTTTCTTCTCTTTTAGGATTGGTAGTTTTTTGGATTATTTTTATTCACTTTCATCCAGAACTCGCATCCCCACGTTCTGGATTTATTACTCTGATTGGAAATGGAATTTTGTCAGGAGTGTTTTTTGCGATGATTCTTGGACATTGGTATTTGAATGTTATCAGATTACCTATTCGTTTATTAAGAAATGTTACCATTGTATTGTTTATACTTGTTGGGATTCGTGTAGGAATTGATTTATACGGATTAATAACACAAACAGTTCTAACTCCAATCGGGACGCCCATTCCATTGTATATATTCGTAACGACTTTTGGAGGGTTTTTTATTTCCCTGGCATTGTTTTTCGGTCTTATCGTACCGGTAATTGTATTGGCCATGGTTTGGAAGACGATTCAAATTCAATCCACCCAGAGTGCGACCGGACTGTTGTATGTATCATGCGTTTCTGTGTTATTTGGTGATTTATTTTACAGGTATTGTCTAATGCAGTACGGATTGGTGTTGTGATCAACCGCATACTTGATTGTGAAAAATGTAATAAGGTTAAAACTCTTCCCGAGGATGGTTTTTCATGTGATAGGTGCGAAAACCCTGATTTAATAAATCGTTCATTTGATTTTAAAGAATGCCCAGTTTGCGGAGGAAAACAATTTTATAAACGTAAAGATTTTAATTCTGCACTTGGCTGCATTATGGTTCTTATAGGTGCGCTATTTGTTCCACTCACTTATGGATTGAGTTTATTGGTTGTAGCGATTTTAGACTGGGCGCTTTACAGAAAAATATCCAATTCTGTTGTCTGCTATTTATGTAAAGCCGAATTTAAGAAATTTGGAAACATTCCTGAGTTTATCAATGTTTTTGATCATCATACTGCCGAACTTTATGAGGAACCATAAAGTGGGCTTGTTGTATATAGAAAAACTGAAGGAGTCCCCTGTTGATTCCGTAAGTGCAAAATGGTAACTTCGCGTGCTTTTTTGATGCAAGAATAATTAGGTATAATGACTTTACAAAATACAAACAATACACAATTTGACCAGGATCATCTTCCACGCCATATTGCGATTATTATGGACGGGAACGGTCGTTGGGCTAAAAGCCGTGGGCTACCTAGGATAACGGGTCACGCAGAAGGTATTAATTCTGTACGAGAAATAACACGCGTAGCCGGCGAAATTGGTATAATGCATCTGACGCTTTATACCTTCTCTCAGGAAAATTGGTCGCGTCCGGCAACAGAAGTATCCGCCTTAATGAAGCTTCTTTTAAAAACAATACGAAAAGAAGTTGAAAACTTAAATGAAAACAATGTCCGGCTAACTACGATAGGCAATGTAAGCGATTTACCCGATGGTGCAAGAAAAGAGATTGAAGAGGGGATCGAGCTAACAAAACATAACTCTGGGTTGAATTTGAATCTTGCCTTGAGTTATGGCGGACGACAAGAATTAATAGCTGCGATTATACAAATTGGGAAAAAATTAAAAGATGGTAGTTTAAAACCTGAAGATGTGGATGAATCTCTTGTCGCGTCAATGCTATATACTTCGGATATCCCCGATCCAGATTTATTGATTCGCACTGGCGGAGAATATAGAGTAAGCAATTTTCTATTGTGGCAAATAGCATACACTGAAATGGTTGTAACCCAAAACTATTGGCCTGAATTCCGAGAAAATGATTTATTAGAAGCTATCAAGATTTATCAGGATAGAGATCGCCGGTTTGGGAAAGTCAGCGGTCAGGTAGCATAATGAAAAAAACAATCCAATTCGCTTTAAGCATTCTTATGATTTGCATTTCATTTGCCATGGGACAGGAACTTCAGGAAGTAACCCTCAAAGCTGTAAGCGTGGAGGGCAATATCACCACTTCTGACAATATGATTCGATATACAGCTGGATTGAAAGCCGAGCAGACCGTACGATTAAAAGATTTCTCGAATGCGGTTGACAGATTGTGGAAGCTGGGGTTATTTAAAAATATTCAAATTAAGGTGGAAGAAGATTCGCCGGATGGAATGTCTATACGAATTGAAGTGGAAGAGAACCCCATTCTTGGAGAAGTTGTATATAAAGAAAATAAAAAGATTAAGGACCGCACCTTTCGCGATGAATTGGAATTTCGTAAAGGTCAACGGATTAAACCAGATTTGATCGCAAAATCTATCCGCTCTATTCAAAACCTATATGATGAAAAAGGATATTTAAACGCAGTTGTTTCTGCCGAACTGACCATACCAGAAAATATCTCTGCAGATGCAAGTACTTCAGAAAAAAATACACGGAATCTTATTTTCACTATTAAAGAGAATAAAAAAGTTAAAACGAGGAGAATTATTTTTGATGGTAATTCAGCATTTTCTGATCTCAGATTGCGCCGGGTTCTTTCAGAAACAAAACAACAAAGATGGTATTTATTTTGGCGTCCTAGTTTTGATGAAGAAAAATTTGAAGAAGATAAACTAGCTTTAACTGGGTTTTACCGTAATAGAGGTTACCGTGATTTTAATATCTTGAGCGATTCGGTTTACTTTGATGATTCTGGAAAAAGATTGTATTTGCAAATAAATGTGCACGAAGGACCCAGATACAAATATCGAAACTTTACTTGGGATGGCCAATCTCTTTTTACTAGGGATATTTTGGAAAGTGCTCTTGGATTAGAAAAAGGCGATTTTTTCAGCGAAGAAGATTTAAACTTAGCGGTATTAGAAAAAGTTCAGTCGCTTTATCTTGATAAAGGTTACATCTATAGTCAAATTGAACCTCAAATTACTCCTGCAGGTGAAGACTCCCTGGATATTCATTTTGTGATAATTGAAAACCATCAAGTAAAAGTTCGAAACATATATGTTTATGGGAATACAAAAACGAGAGAAAATGTTATTCGAAGAGAATTAAAGATTTATCCGGGCGATATATTTAATCGTAAAACATTACAGCGAAGTGTTAGAGATTTGTTTGTACTGAATTTTTTCGAAAATGTTGTTCCCGATGTTTCTCGAGTAAATGAAGATGAAGTAGATCTTGAATTTACAGTGGCTGAGAAACCTACAGACGAAATTACGGCTAGCGTTGGTATTACCGGTGCATACGGAATGGAAGGCGGCGGAAGTGTTAATATGAAAAATTTCCGAGGGTTAGGCCAACAATTTGGGATATTTTTTAAAGTGGGGTCTCAATATAGTGTGTATAACCAAGACCCGGGGAAATACCAGTCATTCAGCCTTCGATTTGTTGACCCAATGATTTTTGATTCACCCAATAGGATTGGCTTTAGTTTAAGTTATTCATATCGCGGATCTGCAACTCAATATTATTTCCCCCTAGACATTCTTGTACGAGGTGGATCTATAGAATGGGGTCGAAGATTCAAATGGCCCGACGATTATTTTAGTGGATATTGGATTTTTCGAACGCAAAAGAAGGATTATCAAGGTACCGATGAGGATCTTGAAACTTATTTAAATGGAATTACTAGCACAGTTGGATTAAATATAACCCAAGTTTTATCCCGGAATAGCCATGACAGAGCAGAATTTCCGACACGAGGATCAAAGCTATCCCTAGTTTCAACCTTATCTGGAGGCATTCTTGGAGGGAACGAAGACTTTCATAAACATGTTTTGAATTTAGAATGGTATACACCTACATTCTGGAAATTCGTATTAATGAGCTCTTTCAAAATGGGCGTTATCCGTCCTATGGGGTCTTCAGGAGATGAGGTTTCTATTGTGCCCTTTGATGAAAAATTTATCATGGGCGGCAATGGAATACCCTATGGTACAATGTTAAGAGGATATCGTGACAATGCGGTTGGGCCAAGAACTTCAAGTGGGTCTCCTTTAGGTGGTAGTGCTATGCTTAAATTCACCTCTGAATTCAGGATTCCTATTTCTGAAAGTCCTGTAGTATATGGATTAGCTTTTGCAGAAATGGGGAATGTTTGGGATGATCAAAATATGTCAGAACCATATTATTTAGATCGTTCTGGAGCATTAGATTTGAAGAGATCTGTTGGCGTAGGAATCCGATTTTTTATGCCAATGATTGGTATGCTTGGTTTTGATTACGGATATGGTTTTGATGACGCCGATGGAGATGGTAATAAAGAAGGCTGGATGGCAACCATTATTTTTGGACAAGGGAATTATTAAACATTACAAGGAGATAAATGTGATTAAATCAATAAAACAAACGCTGCTGGTTCTGGGGTTTTTATTAATCCCCGTATTTGCAAATGCTCAAATGCAAATTGGTTTTGTACAATCTGATCGTATTCGTGCTGAATATGAGGAATTCAAGGATGCAGAATCCCAATTGCAGATGGAGTATCAAAAAGTGCAGGAAGAATATAGATTAATGCTTACCCAGCTTGACAGCATGAACCAAGCATTTGAGGCTCAAAGGCTTATGAGTTCACCTGAGTGGCGTCGTGAAAAGGAGCAAGAGGTTCAAGACGCAGAAAGAATGATCCAAGTTTTTCAAGCGCAAAAAATTGGTCCTGAAGGTGAATTATATCGCCGTCAAGCCCAGTTGGAATTTGAGATATTAACAAAGGTTAAAAGGGCAGTTGATAAAGTTGCCGCCACTAAGAAGTTTGATTATATCATTGATGGCTCTGTTGCCCTCTTGTATGGGAACCCCACTCATGATTTAACCGACGATGTCCTCTTTGAATTGAGAAAATATAGTCTACCGGAATCTTCTGATTCTAAGTAAGTAGCACTCGGCGTGTTTACTCTCAAGGAAATAGCGACCTTGGTTAACGGAGAAGTTGTAGGAGATGGCGATGTACTTATTACAGGAGTTTCTGACATTCGCAATTCAAAACCCGGAACCATTACCTTTTTAAATGGACGGAAATACATGGAATATTCCTATTCGTCCAAAGCATCAGCAATAGTTACGAATGAAAAAGAGATTCTAGGAAATATGGATGGAATCTTCGTGGATGATGTACGCATTTGTATGGCTAAAATAATTAAACAATTTGCTCCTGAGTTAAAAGTAAAACCCGGTTTAAATAAAACTGCCAAAATTGCTTCAAGCGCAACCATAGGAAAAAATGTATCGGTTGGACCTTTTGCCGTTATTGAAACTGACGTTCAAATTGGCGACAATACGAACATAGGTGCACAAGCGGTTATTGAAGAAGGTGTAATTATAGGTTCAAATGTTAGTATACATTCAGGAGTGAAAGTATATAAAAATTGTAAGATTGGCAGTCAAGTCACCATTTTTTCAGGTACGGTAATTGGAGCTGACGGATTCGGATTTGTGACAGAAAATGATTATCCATTTAGAATCCCTCAAATTGGTCGGGTGATAATCCGAGATAAAGTAGAAATTGGTCCCAATTGTTCAATTGATCGAGGAACAATAGGAGATACAATTATCGGAGAGGGATCAAAATTTGATGGCCAAATACATATTGGACACAATGTTCAAATTGGCAAGGGGTGTCTTTTTGCCGGACATTCTGCTATTGGAGGTAGTACAATTATAGGGGATTACTGTATGTTCGGCGGAAAAAGCACAGCAACAGATCATATTACAGTTGGGGACAAATCTATGGTTGCTGCAGTATCAGCGGTAATGAAATCTGTGCCAGGCGGAGAGATTTATAGCGGGCGCCCTGCACGAAAACTTCGCGATCAACAGAAAAAAGATGCTGTATTAACTCAAATTTCAGGATTGAAAAAACGACTTAGAAAGTTGGAGGAGAATTCCTAACATTCGGAAGGTAGAATATGGAAAGAAACCAGAAAACAATAGCTAAATCTGCTTCTTGTATTGGTGTCGGTCTTCATACCGGAGTTGAGAGTACAATAACCTTTAAACCAGCGCCAGAGGATTATGGTATTCGATTTGCTAGAACAGATGTTACGGGTTGTCCTGAGATCAGAGCTGATATTGAACATGTAGTCGATATTTCACGGGGGACGACCATCGAAGAAAATGGAGTTAGAATCCAAACTGTAGAGCATGCTCTTGCCGCAGTTACCGGTCTTAGAATTGATAATATTCTAATTGAGCTAACCGAAAAAGAAGCCCCCGTTATGGATGGAAGTGCAAAAGATTTTGTTGATGTAATTATGGATGCTGGCATTGTTGAACAATCGAAGTCTCGATCTGTTCTCGTTATTGATAAACCTGTTATGTATTCTGACCCTAAAAAAGAAATTGATATTCATGTTGTTCCTTCAGATCGCTTTAGAATTACGTTTATGGTTGACTATTCTCTTCCTCAATTAGGTACACAGTACGAAGCAATCTATAATATGGCTGAAGATTTTGCAGAAGAAGTAGCACCCGCTAGAACGTTTTGTTTTTTAAGCGAAGTGGAAATGTTGAAAGAAAAAGGGCTTATTAAAGGTGGTAGTTTGGATAATGCTATTGTAATTGTTGATAAAGAAATTGATATAAAAGAAGTGAATAGTTTGCAAAAAGAGTTTGGTGTCCAAGAAGCGATAAGTTTAGGAGCCAATGGTATCCTGAATGGAAAAGTTTTAAGATTCAAAAATGAACCAGTGAGGCATAAAGCGTTGGATTTAATAGGTGATCTAGCATTACTTGGTAGACCCATCCAAGGGCATGTAACCGCCGCCAGAAGTGGTCATGCGAGCAATGTTGAGTTTGTAAAAATGATCCGCAGTCAATACCTGTCAGTATTTAATTAAATTTATATAGGAGGATAAGATGGGGAATAACAATACCCTTGATATCAACGAAATCCTCCGGTTAATTCCACATCGATATCCTTTTGTTTTTATTGATAAGATTGTCGAGATGGTTCCGGGGAAACAAATTGTTGCTATAAAAAATGTCACAATAAATGAACCATATTTCCAAGGGCATTTCCCAGGATCGCCGATTGTTCCAGGTGTATTGATTTTAGAAGCTATGTGTCAGGCGGGATGTTTTGCTTTATTGTACAATCTGAAAGACCCGTTAAAAACAAATTTACATTTATCTCAGGTTGAAAAACTCAAACTCAGAAAACCAGTTGTCCCGGGAGACCAAATGAAATTTGTTGTTCAATTGCTTAAAAGAAAACTCGGAGCATGTAAATTTTATGGTGAAGTTTTTGTCGATGACACGTTGGTTGCAGAAGCTTCCTTTATGGCCAATCTAACCGAGCGCGCAGGTACCTAATATTTCATCTTTAATTCATTCCACAGCATTGATTCATTCCAATGCTGAGCTTGGAAACAATGTTTCTATTGGTCCTTATTCCATAGTAGAGGAAGGTGTACAAATTGGGGATGATACTGTAGTTGGTAATTATACAACGATAAAAAATGGAACTTCAATAGGAAAACAATGCAATATTTTTCATAATTGCAGTATTGGTGAAATCCCTCAAGATCTCAAGTTTAAAGGGGAAGAAACACAGGTTGAAATTGGCGATAATGTTATTATTCGTGAATCAGTAACTATTAATCGAGGGACAGTAGAGCGCGGGAAAACATCAATCGGGAATAATGTATTGTTAATGGCAACTGTTCATATTGCTCATGACTGCATTATTGAAGACAATGTTATTATGTCCAATTTAACAACTTTGGGAGGACATGTGACAATTGAAGAATGGGCGGTTTTAGGAGGGTGTGTTCTTGTGCATCAATTTACCACAATCGGAGCACATGCTTTTGTTGGTGGCGGTTTTCGAACCGTCCAGGATGTGCCACCATTTATTCTCGTGGCAGGAGAGCCACTTAAGTTTAAGGGCCTAAACAAAATAGGGCTTAAAAGACGAGGATTTAATGATCAAACTATTGCAAGTATAAAAAAAGCTTATCAAATGATTTATAAATCTAAATTATCGAGAAAAGAATCCGTTGAATTATTACGAAATGATATGAATAATATACCGGAAGTAATGCAGGTGGTTGAATTTATAGAATCAAGTGACCGTGGAATTATTTAATTAAAAGCGTGGATATATTTAATGATCATAAAAAATTATTTATTTTCCATAATTTTATCTCAATCTCTGACCTTTTCGCAATGGATTTCCTTTGATTTAAGTTCTATTCCTGTCTCTCTTTTTCAAGAACAAGTGGAACCTTTTACTCGGAGTATATCCTTTATGATTGGGCATCCCGTTACCTCTACTATTTCTGAAAATAATCGATTTCAAGGAGGGGTTTCTTTTGGTATGGCATTGGATCTATCTAACAAGACATTTAATACAAATCCACTTTCCGGATTTCCCTCGCTACATGGATCATTTCTAGTTACCGAAAATTTGAGATTAAATGGAGCAATCAGCGGGTTTAGTTCAGGGAATGATATGGTTCAGGTATCAAGTTACGGATTGGATTTACTGCTTAGTAAAGAAAACAATAATTCTATTAACATGTTAATGAATTTCGGGTATTTAGATGGACCCTCAGATTTCCGGTGTCGCACTATTCATAGCTCTATTAACAGAATGATTGAAACACGATTTATTCCAATTGAATATGGGGTTGGTATAAATTTTTATAGTGCTCATATTTCCCAAACACTCTCAAATGAGATTCCGAATAAAATAAAAGGACAAACCAATTTTGTATTTGTTGGATTAAAATGGCCGATAAACAAATGGGAAATTGGTACAAATGTAATTTTTCATCCGAATACAATATTTATTTCAATTGATTTGTTAAAGGGCTTCAGATGATGCCCAAAAGAATTACAATTTTGGGCTCAACAGGGTCTATCGGTATTAATGCAATACAAGTCATTGATGCTCTGGGCGAAGAATATCGTATCGATTATTTGTCTGCTAATACCAATTCAGAAAAACTAATCGAACAGGCTTTGTTATTAAGACCGAAAGCTGTTTGCATTGTTGATGAAGATTCATCGACAATTGTTCAGAGCCGGTTACATAATGAATCTATTGAAGTGTTAACAGGTCGAGATGGTCTGCTACATGTAGCAACTCAAAAAGTTGATATTCTGTTAAATGGATTGGTAGGGTCAGCGGGAATGGAACCGACTTTGAAAGCAGTTGAAGCAGGTACTAATGTTGCATTGAGTAATAAGGAAAGTCTTGTCATGGCAGGGCAGCTAATTGAAAACGCAAAAACGAAATCCGGCGCTGAAATTTTCCCGGTTGATAGTGAACATTCTGCTATTTGGCAATGTCTAAAAGGCGAATTAATGGCTGATGTAAATAAGTTGATTCTTACAGGAAGCGGAGGTCCGTTTAGAGAAAGGGACATCAATACTTTTTCTAATATTTCGCCCGAAGAAGCGCTTAATCATCCAAACTGGGATATGGGAAAAAAAATAACCATTGATTCGGCTACAATGATGAATAAAGGACTTGAAGTCATTGAAGCACATTGGTTGTTTGGTACAAAACCGGATGATATAGACATTATCGTCCACCCTCAATCAATTATTCATTCGATGGTGGAATTTTCTGACGGCTCAGTAAAAGCACAAATGGGTGTTCCCGATATGAAAATACCAATTCAATATGCCATTACCTATCCACGGCATAAACCATCAAGTTGGGAATCTTTGGATTTGCTTTCAAATCAAAATTTAACATTTCAAGCTAAAGATATTGTAAGATTTCCATGCATTCAGTTAGCATACGATGCATTGCATAAAGGCGGCACAGCACAGGCTGTTTTAAATGTGGCAAATGAACATGCTGTCTATCGGTTTTTAGATGGTAGCATATCATTTACGGATATTCCCAGGATTGTGGAAGGTGCATGTGAATTACACGAATATTCAGAAAATCCGGACCTTGACAACATTATTCAATTAGAACGGTGGACTAAAAATTTTGTTGTAAACTTCCGCCCATGATTTTGGAGAAAAACATAATATGACAACACTTTGGGCAACAATTTTTGTGTTAGGGATTTTGGTCCTCGTACACGAGCTAGGTCATTATTTAGCCGCACGATCCGTGGGAGTTCGTGTTGATAGATTTTCAATCGGCTTCCCTCCTAGACTGATAACATTTACATCTGTTGATAACGGGTGGAATTTCAATATATTTTTCTATAAACGAGATGAATCCGGCAAACTAATTTGGTCGCCAATTATAGAAAAGTTCATAGCGTCTAATCAAAAAATTGGTAGCGGTACCGAATATTGTTTGGCCCTTATTCCATTTGGAGGATACGTAAAAATGGCTGGAACAATTGATGAAAGTCTTGATTCAGAAATTGAAAATAAACCCTATGAATTAATGAGCAAATCTCATCTAGCTCAAACGTGGGTAATGAGTGCGGGGATATTGATGAATATATTACTGGCATTTATTTTATTTACAGGTGTGAGTTGGCACACAGGCTTACCGGAAGCAATTGATGCGCCTGTTGTTCATGAGGTTATTTCAAATTTACCGGCAGAAAAAGCTGGTTTGCTCATTGGTGACAAAATTACAGCGATTGATGATGCAGAGATTAATTCTTGGTCAGATCTTTCTGAGGTTATTCACTTATTGCCAAATACGGAAATTTCATTAGAATGGGAACGAGATGGATCAATCCTGACCAAACAAATAACCACCTCTTTTCAAGTAAATCCTGCTACAGGAGACACCTTGGGCGCAATCGGTATTCTTCCTGAAATAATCTATAATCCAATAAATTTTCAGACAGCAGCATCGTTAGGATTTCTTTCCACGGTTAACGGGTTTGGGATGATTATTAATACTCTTAGGATGCTGTTTTCCGGTCAGGCATCACCCAAAGAATTGGGCGGACCTATTATGATTGCTAAACTTGCTGGAAAATTCGCAGAGAGAGGATGGGTAGATTTACTTGTTTTTATGGCGCTTATATCAGTGAATTTAGCTTTTATAAATATTCTACCAATTCCTGGGTTGGATGGCGGACATATTTTGATTACTATAATTGAAGTGGTAATACGAAGACCATTGACCATTAAAACACGTATGCTTATTCAGCAGGTTGGAATGGTATTTCTTTTATTGCTTATGGCAACTGTATTCTTTAATGATTTTTCTCGCCTTTTGGGTAACTGATTTTTTTCAATTTCATTGTCATAGTACCAAATTTCAATTTTACCACCACTTGAACCGGGAAACGATTTAGGTCATCGCTAAACCATATTTGCATATCCCCCTTATTTTTTAACAATGTTTTTCCATCTTGATATGGTTTAACAACAAAACAAAAATAATCACCGGATTTTGTCTTAATAAATTCTTTTCCAGTCACTTTCAATTTTAACTCAGTAGTTTTATTTGACTCAAATGTTAAAAATGAAAACACCTCCCCAACCGATAAAGGGATGGTTCTTAAATAGTAAAAAAGTGAATAAGGGTCCCGGACTTTTCCTGAAATGTGTACTGTATCATTATTCGAGATGGAAATATGTTTCTTATAATCAATTTGTGTATCTATATCTTTTATAAATGATCCTTCCCTAATTTTTTTGGAAAGACGATGGGTATAAAGTTCTGATTTGTCTAACCACATATCTACTTGGTCACGAATTTTAAAAAATCGATCTGCTACTTTACCTGTATTTGCTTTATAAGCTATGTGATAAACCGGATGACCATAAAGAGTATCGATAGATACAAATTCCAAGGATGATTCTCCAGCTGGAATAAAATTAAATTGTGCTGTATAATCTAATTTTTCACCCAATTGAAATGGGGAATTTGCGGTTGCTGTTGCAAAGAAAAATATAATCAAGAATAAGTACTTATAAATCATTGACGAATAATAGTAAGTGAATTGTTTTTAAAATGGTAAATAGTAGATCCTTTGGATGCAAGCTTCCCGTCATCAATAATGAGGTCAATTTCTTTCCCGAAATTTTGTTTGATCTGCTTAGGTTCATTCAAGGGGAATTCTCCTTTAAGATTCACACTTGTTGTCGTTATGGGATAACCTAAGGTAGAAACCAAATTGGTAGAGAATGAATGATTTGGTATTCTGATGCCCAGGGTTTGATTGGGACCTAAAATAGTTGATGAAACGAAATTTTTTTTCACTGGTAATATTATAGTGGTTTTGCCACCCAACTTATTCTCAATTGATTCCCAATATTTATTATGAATAGAAGACCAACTTTTTACAGTCCTAACATTGGGGGCAATGACACTAATAGGGCCCTCACGTTTTTTAATAAAATTGAGTTTTTGAATGGCAGCGTCATTTCTTGCGTCAACACCGAAACCGTATAGGGTATCTGTAGGGTACACAATAATTCCACCTTTTTGAATTACGTTTGCTGCTAGCGAATTTGCATCAGGATGATTTACGGAAATTATCTTCATTTAACATGTTGTTTTTCAGAAGATTTCCATCTTCTATGAAACCAGAAATACTGTGCAGGATATTGTTTGATTTTGTTTTCTAGCATTGTGGTAAACGTTTGAGTAATTGTGTCTATATCGTAGGTTTTTGGATGTAATTCCTGGAATTGAATATGGTAGGTGTTATTCCCTTGGTAGAAAGCGGATCCAAAAACCAAAGGTGCGCCAGTTTTCAAATGAAAAACAGCTGGCCCTTTTGGTGTGGATGCATTTTTCCCGAAAAATGAAACGAAAATACCTTTTTCTCCGGCGTCCTGATCAGAAACTAATCCAAGAATTTTTTTGTTTCTTAATGCATTGAACATTGTTCCAATTGATTCAGAACGGAAGATATGTTCTACACCGAAAAAATCCCGTTGATCCTGAAAATGTTTATTCGAGCCAAGATTTTTCTGTACTGCTGCGACTCCGGCAAATGGGTATTTATTTGATCCAAGCCAAGAAATTAACACTTCCCATGCACCACAATGACCTGTGATGAAAATTACTCCTTCGTCTTTGGCTATTGCGTGGTCTAAAATTTCTTTTCCATCAATAAGAAATTCATAATTATGATACGAATTAGGATATGCTAAAAAGTGGACTGCATTTTTCATAAAATATCGATAGCATTTTTTTAAAATTTTGATTTGAGAAACAATAGATTTATTTGGAAAAGCAATTTGTATATTTTTTAGAGCTTCTTTTTGTCGAATTGGAATCCACCGATACACTATTCTAGCTAACAGATCACCAATTTTATTTCTATTTTGGTGTGACAAAGCCCTGAACCATTTTGATAATAGTTTCAGGAACACATAAGTTAATGTTTCAGTTTTGGACATGATTGGTTTTAGTTATGTATGCTATATGTATCAAATCTAAGTTAAATTCATCGCCACAGAAATGAATTTTGGTATTAAACCACAGCGAATAAATAGCATCTTAATTTGCTTTTTAGTAATGATGTCTTTAGCGTTCTCAAAGAATGCCGTCTATAAAATTACAATATCTGGAATTATTGACCTTGGATTGCCACCTTATATAGAGCGAGTAATAGAAACGGCAGAAAAAGATAGTGCAGATGCAATTATTTTTGATATAGAGACTCCGGGTGGAAGGGTTGATGCAGCAACTCAAATAAAAGATGCAATACTCGGAACTGATATTTTAACAATTGCATTTATAAATCGCCGCGCAATTTCAGCAGGAGCCTTGATTTCATTATCCTGTGAAAAAATTTATATGACCGGTGGCGGAACTATTGGAGCAGCAACGGCAGTAGATATGCAAGGAAATAAGGCGTCTGAAAAAGTCATCAGTTATATGCGCGAAGAAATGGCATCGACCGCAGAAATAAGAGGAAAGGATGTGACTATTGCCCGTGGAATGGTTGATGATAGTTTGAGCTTCACTCATCTTGTGATAGATGGCGATTCATTGGAAGTCAACGATATTGAAGGCAGGAAAAAAGGAAAACTCATTACTCTTACTACAAACCTAGCGCTTAAATATAAAATTGCTGATGGAGAGGCAGAGTCAATTGAAGAAGTGCTAAATAAGATTGGGTTAACAAACGCAATTATAAAATCTTCCAAAGAAAACTGGTCCGAAAATTTGGTTCGTTTTTTGACGAATCCCATTGTTGCTTCGCTGTTAATGACATTTGGGTTTTTAGGAATTTTATTTGAATTACAAAGTTCCGGCTGGGGAGTTCCCGGTACCTTTGGTGGTGTCTGTCTTCTGTTGTCTTTAAGCGCTTCGTATATTGCAAAATTAGCAACCGCTACAGATTTCATTATCATTATAGTTGGCGTTCTTCTACTTCTCGCAGAAATTCTTTTTATTCCAGGATTCGGAATTGCAGGTGTTTCAGGAATTGTCATTATATTTTGGGGTATTTATGAACTATTATTACCAGATATTCCTGTGGGTGCAGAGGCTATGTCCGATGCCATTACGGGGCTGACTATTGGGATTATCGGCGGACTAATTGGTCTCGCACTTCTATTTAGATTGGTTATCAAAACAAAATTTTGGGAAAATTTGACTGCTCCTGGATCTGAAAATCGAAAAGAAGGTTACTCAACCTCAATCGGGTTGGAAAGTTATGCTGGTCAAAACGGAATTGCTGATACAGATCTACGCCCTTCGGGTTGGATATTAGTTCAAGAAGAACGCATTTTTGTGATAACGGAAGGCACATTTATTAATAAAGGTGACTCTGTAAAGATTCTATCAGTTGATGGAAACAGAGTTTTGGTAAGACAATTAAATACAGAGGAGAAGTAGCATGAACCCCGCATCAATTATATTATTATCATTAGTATTAGTATTTGTTATACTCTTGTTTTATTTCGTTCCGATAGGAATGTGGATTCAATCAGTGGTCAGTTTGGGAATAGGCAAAATTACCATTATTGATCTTATTAGAATGAGATTACGAAAAATTCAACCACGGCTTATTGTAGATGCTGTAATTAATCTTCAAAAAGCTGGGCTTGCAAATATCAAAACTGATATGCTTGAAACCCATTTTATGGCTGGAGGAAATATTGTAAATATCGTCCATGCTCTCATTTCAGCTGATAAGGCAAATATCCCGCTGACATATGAAACAGCAACAGCAATTGATCTTGCAGGGCGAGATGTAAAAACCGCAGTTGAAACGAGTGTCTATCCAAAAGTAATAGATGCACCGCGGGAAGGTTTTTTATCAGCGGTAGCGAAAGATGGAATTGAATTAAAGGCAAGAGCCAGAGTTACAGTGCGAACTAATATTCCCGGTCTTATTGGCGGCGCAACGGACGATACAATTATCGCTAGAGTAGGAGAAGGCATAGTGAGCGCAATTGGATCCTCTGTGAGTTATGGAGGAGTTTTGGAAAACCCAGATAATATTTCTCGCGCTGTTTTGAATAAAGGATTGGATGCCGGCACAGCTTTTGAAATTCTCTCGATTGATATCGCAGATTTGGATGTTGGGAAAAATGTTGGGGCACAACTTCAAGCAGATCAGGCTGAAGCAGATTTGAGAGTTGCCCAAGCTCGAGCTGAAACTCGTCGTGCTATGGCAGTGGCAGAAGAACAGGAAATGAAAGCCCGAACACAAGAAATGCAAGCAAAAGTGGTTGCATCTGAGGCAGAGGTTCCCTTGGCAATGGCACAAGCCTTTAGAGAAGGTAAATTGGGCGTATTTGACTATGTAAATATGAAAAACATTCAAGCTGATACTTCTATGCGAGAATCCATTTCTGGTGGATCAGAATCCAAAACCGATCAACATCCCGATAAAAATCCTGATTAGATGGAAGGAATAGGCTACTGGCTGTTTATTGCGGTTTTTTACCTGCTGTCGTTTCTAAAGAAGAGACGACAGCAGCAAGCCGCCCTCCAAAACATGGATGATGAAATTGGCTCAGAAGAAAAACCTCAAGACACATTCAAATTTGATTATTTGAAAAACATGTTTAATGAGGACCAAGAATTAATAGATGATGATTTAGTTGAAGTTGAGACCGGATTAAACCAAGATGATTTGGAAGAAGAATGGGTGGAATCTAATCCTGAAATTGCGGATACAAGCGATAAGGTTATTATTGGTCCTAAGCGTGTTATTAAACCCGGGCTTACTCATTTGAAAAAGCGGTTTAATTCCAATAAAAAAGCCCGGCATGAAGATTATTTGAATCATACAATGTTCAAAAATATCCACGATTTAAAACGTGCAATCATTTTCAAAGAAATACTAGACAAACCGCGAGCTTTGCGGCGTGCAATTCGATGATTTATACAAGTTTTTGGAAAATGGCCATTATATTATTATTGAGATCTTTTTCAGTAGTTTCATTGTAAACGATAAAATCAGCCATTCCGGTTTTTTCTTCCTCTGACCATTGAAGATCTATCCGCTTTAGAATTTCATCTCGACTTAATGTCCTCCGACTCATTGCTCTTGAAAGCCTAGTTTTCAATTGAGCGGTGATGATGATTACATAATCCAAATGTTGATCATAGCCTGATTCAAAAATCATGGCACCATCAACTACAAATAGTGGAAATGAGTTTTCTTTTTCAATTTTTCTATAAACTGAATCAATTTTATCAAACACAAACGGATGAATGACAATATTTAATCTGGATTGATGGTCTTCATCCTGAAATGCAATTCGACCAAGTTTCTTTTTATCAATTGTATTCCTCGCTCCCAATATATCGGTTCCAAATTCTGAAATGAGTTCGTTTTGGACTTGTATGTTTTTATCAATTAGAAGCTTTGCTTCTTTGTCTGCTTGGAATATATAACACCCTGCCTTTTCTAAAATTTTACTGGCAGTACTTTTCCCACTACCAATTCCCCCGGTAACACCAACTCGAAGCATATTACAACACTCCTAAAATCCTGTCCGTAATATGCTCAATAGAACCTATGCCATCTACTGATTTAAGCAGATTGTTATCCTCATAATATTGAATTAAAGGTGCTGTTTGATTCCAATAAACTTTCTGTCGCTCCTGAATAACTGATTCAGTATCATCGCTCCTGCCGGAATCCTTTGCTCGGATAACCAGCCTCCTCACCAATTCATCTTGGTCGGCAGTAATGCTGATAACAGCATTAAGTTTATGACCTAATTCCATTAAAATATTTTCTAATCCTTTTGCCTGCGGGATAGTGCGAGGGAAGCCATCTAAAATATATCCCGACTTACATTCCGATTCTCGTAATCGATTATTCATCATCTTTAATAGGATTTCGTCCGGAACGAGTTTTCCCGCATTAATGAATTCCTTTGCCTGAATTCCGATGGAGGAAGATTTCGCCATTTCTCCTCGTAAAATTACTCCGGTTGATAAATGAATAATATTAAAATGATCCTTTAGCCTTATTGCTTGGGTCCCTTTTCCAACTCCCGGCGGTCCTAATAATATTAATTTCAACATGTTATATCAACATTCCCGCAATGGTAGCGGTGAGCCAAGAAGCAAGGGCACCACCAATCATTGCTTTACCAACTATTTTAGCTAAATCTTTTCTTCTTTCGGGCGCCATTCCGCCTATGCCACCAAGCTGAATTCCAATGGATCCGAAATTTGCAAAACCGCACAGGGCGTAACTGGCGATAATTGCTGTTCTGTCAGATATTTGTCCTGATGCAAGCAAATCCTTTAAATCTCCATAAGCTATGAGTTCTGTGAAAGCTATTTTTTCTCCCATAAGCATTCCCATGATTCCCGCTTCTTTCCAAGGAACTCCCATTGTCCATGCGAGAGGTTTGAATACAAACGCGAAAATTTCTTCCAATGAAGTTCCCCCAATTGCAAGTAGGTAATTTATCATGGAAACAATTGAAACAAAAGCAATCAGCATGGCGCCAACATTTGCTGCTAATTTTAATCCTTCGGTTGCTCCACGTCCGAGAGCATCCATTGAATTCGCATCAACTTTCTTAACTTTTATATTTATTTCACCGGCAGTTTCCGAAAGTTCAGTTTCGGGATAAATTATTTTAGCGATGGCAAGTGCTGCAGGTGCCGACATCACTGAAGCCGCCAATAAATGTCCCGCAATTCCCGGAATATCTCCTAACCAGGTTACATATAATGCCAAAACTCCGCCGGCAACCGTAGCAAATCCTCCCGTCATTACAGTCATAAGCTCCGATTGGGTCATGTTTTTAATGAATGGTCGTACCAATAATGGAGCTTCTGTTTGCCCCACAAAAATATTGGCAGAAACACTTAAGGTTTCTGAACCGCTTGTTTTCATAGTTTTTTGCATAGCACGCGCAATCCATTTTATGACAAATTGGATTATTCCAAAGTGGTACATTACAGTCATAAGTGCGGAAAAAAATATAATGGTTGGTAATGCCCGGAAAGCAAAATTCACCATCGCTTCATGATATCCAACCCCGGGAACAAATGACTCAAAAAGAAAGTCGCCTCCTGCATCAGAAAAACTAATTAGTTTTTTAACTACTTTATCAAGGAATGCAAACAGAGGTTCGCCGACCGGTGTTTTAAGAATAAAAAGTGCAAATAAAAGCTGTAACCCCAAACCCCATCCTACTACTCTCAGATTAATTTTTTTTCTATTATTCGACATTGCAAAAGCAATTCCCAATAATACGATTACTCCGATAAGTCCCACGAATTTTCCCATCAGGATTTTCCAGGTGGCTGATAACATCCACGACAACGTGCTTCGTAAATATCCGTCTCGCCAATGATGACTTGCTCGGTATCTTTTGACAGACGTTGTGTGAAATTTGCGGGATCCCCGCAGGCAACACAAATTGCTCTTAATTTAGTAACATAATCTGCCTCGCACATGAGATTTGGCATGATTCCGAATGGTTTCCCCTTATAGTCTTTATCTAATCCAGCAACAACTACTCGAGCTGAATTTGAAGCAAGGATTTTACAAATGTTTACAATTTCTTCATCAAAAAATTGAGCCTCATCTATACCAATTACATCAGCATTTTTTGTAAGCGGAATAATATCAGCTGCTTTTTCAACCGTATAGGATTTGAGCTTTGATTGATTATGAGATACAATATGTTCTTTTTCATATCGATTATCAATTGCAGGCCTAAATATAGCTGTTTTCATTTTTGCTATTTCTGCTCTTTTTAACCTCCGAATAAGTTCTTCGGTTTTTCCGCTGAACATACTTCCGCATATCACTTCAATCCATCCTGAATATTTTGGGGAAAGTGTCATAATTGTTATTAATTAGGAATAATCGAAGAAATTTTGGTTCTAATTAAATCAATTGCCACGGGATTTTCTCCACCTTCTGGAATAATAATATCAGCAAAAAGTTTGGAAGGTTCTACAAATTGGGAATGCATGGAGCGAACGGTGGAAAGATACTGATCAATCACGGACTGAGTTGAGCGTTCACGTTCGACTCTGTCGCGCGTCAATCTTCGAATAAATCGAATGTCTGTGGGCGTCTCGATGTAAATTTTAATGTTCATTAAATTTCGTAATGCAGTATTAGCCAAAACCATGATGCCTTCTATCACAATGACGTGATGTGGTTTAATTGTACGTTTTTCGCTCAGACGAGAATGAGTTGAAAAATCATAAATAGGAATTTGAACCATTCCCCAGTTTATCAAGGATTTCAAGTCTTGTTTCATCAGTTCAAACTCAAACGCATCCGGATGATCAAAATTTTGCTGATTCCGTTTTTCCAAAGGCATGGTTGACAAATCTCGATAATAAGAATCCTGTTCAATCACTACAACTTCACCCGGCCCATATTCTTTGAGCAATGCTCGTGCTAACGAAGTTTTTCCAGATCCCGTTCCTCCTGCGATTCCAATTAGAATTGTTTTATGCTTCATGGCAAATTTCCACCATCAAAGGCATCAGGTAATAAATCCGAAGAATTTTTAGTAATAACAGATCCGTCTAGTTTTGCAATGTGCACGGGAATATCACCACATAAATCCCAGATAACTTGTCGGCACGCTCCACATGGCGGAGCGCCTAAATTGGAAACAACAGCGATAGCAATAAATGATTTATATCCTTCAGAGATTGCGCGGAAAAGAGCAGTCCTTTCTGCACAGTTTGTAAGACCATAACTGCTGGATTCTACATTGCATCCGCTAATAATTTCTCCGGATGATGTTTGTACGGCAGCCCCCACTTTGAATTGAGAATAAGGAGCGTGAGAATTTTTTCTCACTTCTATAGCACTTTGTATCAATTTATGCATCACTACACCTTTTCAAATTTAAGGAAGCGACTCATTCGTTCAAATCCAATCCCGGCAATAAACCCACCAATATGAGCAAACCAAGCAACACCGCCGGTTGCGTCCGGCCCCAGAGTTCCGAGTCCGCTTGTGAGTTGCATGAGAAACCAAAAGCCGAGTACATAAAAAGCAGGGATTTGAATGGTTGTTATAAAGATAAATATGAAAACAAAGACATGGACTCTTGCGCGTGGATACCGAATCATATAAGCGCCTAACACACCGGCAATTGCACCGCTAGCTCCAACCATTGGGATTGAAGAGGATGGGTCAATCATAACTTGCAAAAGAGCCGCAGCAATTCCACAAACAAAATAAAAAATAATGTACCGAACATGTCCGAGGGCGCTTTCTACATTATCTCCAAAAATCCAAAGAAACCACATATTTCCGATGATGTGAGCAAATCCCCCATGGATAAACATAGAAGTAAAAATATTCATTACCCCAAAATCAGAGGGGATGAGTCCAAAAGTATTTATAAATGATCGCACGGCCATTGGGCTTGATACTTCCATTCCCATTTGAAGTAAGAATAAAAAGGAATTAATTGCAATAATTCCATAGGTAACATAGGGTGTTAAAATGTGTGGATTGTCGTCTCGGTAGGGGAAAAACATCAGTCGATAATAAAGTTAAGAGTTTCTTCGGTTTTGTTACCAGCTTTATCCGAGCACGAAACAACTATCGAATGTGAACCGAGACTTAAAGGTTCATCAAGATAGTATGCTAATTCTTGAAGAATTGGTTGATAGGCGAATCTGATTTGTTCACCATCTAAGGCTAGAGACATTGATGTTTCACTAGGGTCAATATCTGATAATTTATCCTGAAAAGAAACCCGGATTTTTTCAACGAAGTAAGATTTATATTTCCCGCCATTCCCCGGGAAAGAATCCACTAACTTTGGCGGAATTTCATCTTGAATGATTGCGATAGCTTCTAAACTCGTAATAGAACCGGTGATGACTTTACGTTTTTTGCTAACCACGTTATTGACAAAAGTCCATCCATCGTCTTTATCATAATAATATAAATCTATATGATCTTTCCCTTTAATTTTTTCTCCAAAGCGAATGCCTACATGGATCGAATCTTTTAATGGAATTTCGAATGGTTGCAACTGGTACACATTTGAAAGGCGAACTCCTCCGACTACCTCAACCGGATTATCAATTGTTTCAATCCACATAACGGTTGGGAAATACGTTGATTTATTTTTCGTTCTAATGGAACATTGATTATCTTGAGATAATATTGTAGTTGGGTTGCCTTCAACGACAACTTGAGGTTGGATAGCAAACCGAATATCCCTTTGAGTTTTATCTGAAACTGTAACATTGATTCCTTTTATTCCATTAAATAAATTTGGATCAAGCATTTTAGTTAAATAAACATTTGGATGGGTTTGCTCAAGTGAAATTGGCATGAGCGAAGAACCCTGATTTATTGCAAGCGCCAGTTTTGCCTCTATAACCTGTTTAGTTTCTACCTGAATGAAAACTCCAGCCTCAGAATGTGAAATATCTAAATCTATTTTTGTTTCAAAGGCAGAAGCATCAAGTATTTCGCCATTCCAATGAATTGGTTTTGAATACGCACCAAGTTTATTAATACCAATGAACTGGATTGCTTTCCGTTTGATCTCTTTTTTTGGGAGTGTGAGTAGAATCCCATCTTTTGATGAAGTTTGATTTAAAATGTTGATTCTCTGATCTGCAAATCCATACGATGTAAAACTGTATGCTATTACTTCTTTAATGGGGACTAATATTTTTTTTGGCTGAACTGTGAATTGTATTTCACTTTGATGTAGCATTACATCAGAAATCTTCATATCAAAAGGAGGATTGCCAAATATTGTACCAACAACTTTTGACATATTTCCTGAGGAATCAAATCCCTTTATTTCAATCCTGTGAAACCCAGGCGTTATGTGTAAAGGCCTTCCGTTTTGATTTTTAGCAACCGTGACATCTGAATACGAATTTAACCGGTACAGCTTTGAGTATTCTCCGAGATTTAAGCGGTCAAAACTATAATCTCTGACCGTATGTACTTTTTTCCCTTGTGAATAATCAAGTGTATCAAACTGAAGTGTATAATAATTTTCGTCATCTACCCACAGCTCAATTTTTTGCAACTGATATTCGTTATTCGAACCCTCACGCTTGTCAACAACATTGACAGCCAATCCTATTTTACCCAAACAATTTAATGTATCTGGGAATCGGAAAATTCCTCCTTTATTTTTAAGTAATGGAAAAGATTGTGGTAGGCGAGCTCCATTTATCCAAGTGTCTGCTGAGAGTGGGATAATGGCCACTTCACGGAAAATCGGTGGAATTCTATCCTGTACGATGAATCCATGAGTTAACGGATTTATTGGCTGCTCTTTATCATTTCTTAATTCAAAATGCAGGTGAGGACCAAAAGAGGCACCCGTATTTCCGGTTTGTCCGATAACATCGCCTTTTTTAACTCGAAAATCACTTGGATTAAAATATTCGTTTACAATGTAAGATTTTTTTTCTTTTTGAACTTTTCTTGAAACAGCCTCTAATAGTGGCGTAAACTGACTAAGATGAGCATAAACTGCAGTCTTTCCGTCGGAAGTTGTAAGATAAAGTGCCTTTCCGAATCCGGTATAATTGGCAACCATTCGAGAAACATAGCCATCGCTAATCGCAATAACTGAGGCACCTTCTTGTTCGCTGGTTTTAATGTCAATTCCCATGTGAAAGTGGTTATCACGATATTCACCAAAATTAGACGAATACATAGTTCCAGCATCTGTCGGCCACGTGTAGTCTTGTGCAATCATGATTGTCACAATAAGAAAAAATGTAAGAAGGGATGTTATGATTTTCATATTTCAGGATGCTTCTTCAAGCAATTTAGGAAAAGGTACCCCCCGGATTCAACGGATAAAAAAACAGGCCGGTTATCCGGCCTGTTTTAAAAAAGATGCTTTGAGTTTTTTGTTTATTGGTTTTTTAGCATTTCAATTTCTTTCTTTAAAGCTTCCAACTCCTGGCGAAGTGATTTCAGATCTTCTTGTAGTTCACCTCTTCCACCCTCATGCTTTTTCATTATTTTGAAATGTTTTTTTACAGGATCATCAAAATCATGGTTATCTCTTTCCATGTCAAAAAACATCATTTTATGATCATCACCAGGAATTGCTTGTCTCCAGCTGAAGGTATTTTCCTGCTCTCCCAAAGTTATAGATATAGTTTTTTTTCTTCCATTACGCTTTAGAGTTAATTTGACTTTATCTTTAGGCTTATAGCTTCTGATAATTCTCTGAAGACTCCTTGGTCCATCAATGGGCTGATCTTCTACCTTTATGATAATATCACCAGCTTTAACTTTTCCTTTTTCGGCAGGGCTGTCTTCAACAACCTCCGATACTAAAACACCAGACTCGTCTTCCACTTTAAAATATTTTCGTAATTGTTCCGTTAAATCCTGGATATGCACACCAAGAAAGGCAGCGTCCGAACTTCCGGCATCAATGATGAATTTACTGTCTTCACCAAATGCCAATGCTTTTACATGAACGTCTATTCCCATGGCTTCGATTTTTTCTTCAATTTCTGAAATTGCGTTTTCATCTTCAATATCAAAGGAAAATTCAGATGTCTCTCCGTCTCTGGTGATTACAATTGTGCAAACACCGTCTTCCACTTGGGCATCCACATTAATATTAATATCTTCTGACTGGTCGCCAACAATGACCTTTTTTACGATTACTTTTTTGTCATGTTCGCCCGCAAAAGCAGATGAAGCTAGCAATAGGGCACTTAAAACCAAGTTAATCATGATTGTTACTCCTATATGTTTTATATCAGATGGTACAGATTGGGATAACATTTGTTCCGGCCTAGAAAAACATTTTATGTGTTCCTCTCAAAACTTTCCGTTAAATTTACGTTAGAAAATAAAGCGAAAAGGATAATTCCATGAAATTAAGAAATACAGTACTCATCGTACTTTTTAGTCAAATTATGTTTGTGGGCACGGCACAGGCAATTGGTGGATTGGGTTTGCAGTTAGGCCAGGCGACCGCGTCAATACCGGCGTTTTCAATTCCAAGTGGACCTGCTACGCTTACGACAACGGCATTTTCAAATCCTATCACAATTGGAGGGTATTTTTATATTGATGCAATTCCTTTTGTTGACTTAGAAGCAGATATTTTAATTAAGGGTCAGGAATATGACTTCAATTTTGTGAATGCTTTAGGGACTATCGGACCTTTCACTTTTGGCTGGGGCAGCATATCAACATATCTATCGTTCCGAAAAAAACTAATGAGTCTTAGTCTTCCATTACTTGCAAAAGCAAAGCTGTATTATGGAGGTGGTTACAATATGCATAAGGTTACACCACTAATGACTGTCGATTTAATGAAAGAATTTATGGATGGGGATATTGAGTCATCACCCACAGGATTCACTGAAAAAGACTTGATAAATAAATTGGAAGAAAACTTGGTGGATGCTAGCGGGTTTCACGTTCAAGCTGGTCTTCAATTTAAATTATTTATGTTAGATTCGTTTTTGTTCTACCGCTATACTTTGACTAAGGATGTAATCCCTGATAATGATGGATTTGGTAGTATCAACCTTAGGGTTGGAATTGGAATCTAATAAAAATAATAAATTTGGGTTTATGAAAAGGGGCAGAATTCTGCCCCTTTTCTATTTCTGCGCATGGCTCTCGGCGCAACAATCTATATCTTTGTCGGATATCCCAACCGGTGAAAATGTAAAACAGTCGGGGAAGAAACTGATGAAATTCGATGACGGTTTCATTGAAATTATCGCTGGAGAATCCGCAGACTTAGACACGGTTTATGTGGCCGTACATGGATATGGATCTAGAGGATATGAATGGGTGGATGCACTTCGAACCATGGCTGAAACCGGAAAGAAAACATTGTTTTACCGGTATGACTGGAACCTTTGTCCGAAAGTCATATCTGATAAGTTGTCCGCTGATCTTGCAGCATGGCTAAAACAAAATGAATCCAGCCCGTATCTTATTATTTTTTCCCACAGTTACGGCGGAACTGTTACGACATCTTTTTCTGGGACTTATTCTCTAGACGTGTCTGCCGAAATCCATTCCATCGCCGCACCGCTCGGACATCACATAAGGTTTTCTGAAAAATGCGGTTACGAAAATGGGATACTTTTTGACAGTACTTTCACTTTGGCAAATGGAATAAAACATATTCAATGGAGAACCTCTCATTCGGCTGATGGCGCTTTCCGGAATTTGGAAATTGATCCGCAGATTGTTCAAATTAAGGGAAGTACAGTTCATGAGCTTCCTGCCACATTTCGAGGTGGAAAAAGACTCGGGCATAATTGGTCTGTTACCTACGTTATTGAACAGGTTTTTCGCTAAAAGGATTATTCCGAATGCTGTTTAATGAAACGGTTGTTAAAAATCCCCACCATTCCGGTGCCAAGAATAAGATATATCACAATAAACTTCTGGGAAATAACGTCGGGTTTAAATGTATCTGTATAAAAAAGTCCACCTAAATTGAAATCCGAAAACAAAATATAAATACTTGTAGAAAGAGAGATTAATCCAAATCCAATTGCATGTTTTATAGTAGAAGAATCCATTCGAAAAAATGCTATAGTATGAAACAGGGCTGCAAAAAATACTAGTCGAAAAAACCACACTGCAAAAAATATATGAAAGTTTAAAGTAATATTTGCCGGAGTAAACCCAACGCCTAATAGAAAGATAAAACTCAAAATAAAAAGCACTGTACCTATTCCAAGGGTAATATCACCTGTTGGAAATATCCCTTTAAAATAGCGAAAGCTTCCGTAAAAAAATCCAATCATTGAAAGACTGATACTTGCCAAAGCACATATAAACAAAACCATGGATTTCATATTATTTTCTTCGGATGGGGTTATGGTTTTACCCAAATCGCTCAAATAATTTTCAGAAAAAGTATATCCTTCGGTTCGGTGTTGTTTAATGGTTCCTCCTGGGTAAAGTGAAATGGATAAAACGATTAATAATAGGAAACTAATCATCCCTATTATTGGAAGTTTTATCAAAATGAAGTGTGGATTTTTGAATAACATGTTCTATAGTGGTTTTGCCAATACGACTGTTTGTACATCTTCCCAAAGCTGTCCGGATGATCCATCCCGCGCAGTGGTTTTTACAATATAAATACCAATTCTTGCAGTTTGACCATTATTTTTGGTGCCATCCCATTTCAAAATACTTTCTTGGGCAGAGTAAACATTCCAATAAGGAGTAGCGATGCTACGGCCAACCACATCAAATATCTCAATTTTGATTACCGCTGTCTCGAACGGAAGCTTGTATTTTAAATACAAAATATCATCATGACCGTCGCCATTAGGAGAAAACGGATTGGGTTCAAAAATGATATTGCCTGCATTTGCCAATTCTTCAAAATATACACTGTTTTGCTTTCCGGGGGTCATCCCAGTGTCATTCACCGCAATGGCCCACCGGGAAGAATCATTAGATGAAAACTCCGGACGAAGTTTTTCAGTAGACCTAGATTCAAAAAGGGGCCAGTCCTCCGAATAAATAAGTGAATCAATAATGAATCCGGTCATATCATAAAGAAAGATAGCATCGGACGTATTATTCAATGCTGGAAATCCATCAGGAACTGATGAAATCGTGCCGACAGGATAAAGATTCATCAGCAAACTATCATTATCAGCGATAATGATATATTCGGCACGTTTACCATTATCCCCTGAAAAAGAAAGTGTTTTTTTAGAATTTGTATTGTCGCTGATAGACCATCCTTCCAAACTGATATTATTTGCATTAAATAGTTCTATAAATTCAGTTTGTGTTGTTTCAGGTTGGGATAAAAATTCATTTATAAAAACTGTTTCAAACGGATATGAAATTAAGAGTGTATCAAATCCGATGTTGTTGGTAGAGTTTTCATCCCCGGAAATACTGAGGGTGATGACGATTGGGTGTTCCCCTGATTGTAGTTCAGGGATAGAGACTTCAATTTGGGAAGTATCGCGAAATGCAATGGAAGAAATACTTTGACTTCCAATTTCTTCGTCATTTTCTTCGACCGAAACTGACCCACCAATTGCTTGCACTCCCGCATTCATTATTTTAATGAACAAGATTGATGTTTCGTTAGCGGTCGGATATACCGGATATAAAAAATTGGAATCCTGAACCAATCCGCCATCTGTATCAAACAAAGTTACAGAGTTTCCATATCCGGGGGTCATGCCACCGATTTCTGTTGATAACGCCCAATTATCAATAACAGAAGACTCAAATTCCGGTCGAATTTTTTCCGATGAAATTTCGGACTCAATTCCCCAAGCTGAAGAATAAATGAGCGAATCGACGACTGTGCCGGTGGCATCAAATATAAAAATTGCATCGCCGGAATTGTTAAGTGTGGAAAATCCTGTTGTTGGAACTACAACGGTAGCACCCGTTGGAGCGTAGGAAGCGATATTAGAATCTGCTGCAATCACCACATATTCACCAGATATAATCTCGATCGCTGGAAGAAATTGAATATTAAGAGTGTTATCAGAAATACCCCAACCATAGAGCGAGATAGAATCAAAAGCGACTATTTCAACGAATTCGGTTTGATTGTTATTTGGCATAGCCATGAATTCATTTATCTGAATTGTCCCAAAAGGATAGCTAACATTTATAGTGTCAACCATCAAATTATCTGTTGAATCCAAATCATTGCTAACGATTAGTTCAATCGTAACAACAGACTTGCCTGAATTCATTGGCTCAATAGAAACGGTTACAATAGTA
Organism: Candidatus Neomarinimicrobiota bacterium; assembly: GCA_018651745.1. Taxonomy (NCBI): domain Bacteria; kingdom Pseudomonadati; phylum Fidelibacterota; species Fidelibacterota bacterium. Next base: position 34,114 of record JABIDL010000027.1, read on the forward strand.
GTATCAAATTTTGCCAGCGATGAAAAGGATCCTCCTCCGATTTGAGAATCATCTTTTGTAATGGAAACAGTTCCGGAAATATTTTGTAGCCCGGAGTTTAGCACTGGTATAGAAAAGTTGATTGAATCCGTTGAAGTTGGCGGCAACGGTGAATAACTAATCTGATCCTCTAAAAGTGCGCCGTCAATGTTTCTAGGTGTAACAGAATTGACGAATCCTGGCGTCATTCCATTTATATGTTCAGTGGTTTTCCAGTTACTGCTATTGTCGGAGGAGCTGTCCGGGAATATTTTTTCCGCCGATACGCCTGAGGAATATCCCCAGTCAGAATCGTAACGGATGGAATCAATCAATGTGCCGAATGGATCAAAAATCCTAACCTGATCCGGAGTGGTATTATTCAGATTTGGAAAACCGCTGTTCGGGACGATGAATAAAACGGAATCCGGGATGAATGATATAATTGAGGAATCTTCTGCTGCTACAAAATATTCTGAAGAATTCAAAGTAAGGTCAGGGAAAATGTAATTTCCACTTTCTGTAGCATCAGCAATCCGCCAGTTTTCTAGATTAAGCGAATCGGTTCCGTGGTAAATAAACTCAACAAATTCTGCCATTCCTGAAGATGGGGCTGGCATGAATTCATTGATAGTCAAAGTACCTTCTGAGTATCGTACACCGGCGCTTACCGTTCCCAAGTTGTTCGTGGTATCTTCATCATTTGACACCTGAAAATGGGCGGTAATTGAATGATTGCCGGAGCTGAAAGGTCCGAGATCAGTTTCAAAACTAACCGTGTCTAGTTCTGCCAAATTGGAAACATCAATATTTTCCAAATCCTCCCGATCGGTAGATATAATTATTTCCCCGGAAATTGTCTGTGTTCCATTATTGATAACTTTTCCCTTGAGTGAAATAAGTTCTGAAGATGAAACAATGTTTGGCGTAAGCGTAAGGGAATCTGAAAGCAGTTTGCCGTCAACGGTGAATGGAAGGACGCTGTTCGCCTTTCCGGGCGTTCCCAACGAATCCTTGCTTACATCCCAATTTTCCGGTGCATTTGAAAATGTCAGCCTCACCTTTTCTAGTGAAAATCCATCAGGCGCAACGTCTGTCCACCCGAGTGAGTCAATCACAATACCGGAACTATCCATCAGGTAAAGAGAATCCGCAGTAGACAAGCCGTTTCCGATGCTCGAATCATCAACTTTTATCAAGATCGTGTTGCTAGGGATTGAATCTGCATAAATTCCGTTGGTCAGAGAATAATCACCTTCAAATATTATTGCATATGATTGCGGAGGAATGCTGATCCCAAATCCGGAATCAACGAGTGCATCTTCGGATGATTTATCCATAATACTATATCCGCTTAAGTCTGCAGTATCCGTTTGAGAAAGATTAAATAGCTCGACGAATTCGTTGGGAGAGTCGGTACCTACAAGGTCGTACATTATTTCTGTCATGATGACTTGGGCACAAGAAAATGAAACTAAAAAATAAATGGTAAGAAGATATTTTTTATAATTCAATTCTTATTTATCGCTTGAAATGAAGTCATGAAGTTTCATCTTTAATAATTCACGGCAATCACGAAATCCAACCAATTGACTTTGGTCAAGTTTCCACCCTAAAAATGGGTCTGGGATGCTCCAATGTATGTGTTCCGCCCCTCCCGGAAAGGTAGGGCAAGATTGATTGGCATTATCACAGACTGTAATAACAATATCCATTCCAAGATCAAGATATTGTTTAATTCCGTCTGACGAATGTCCGGAAATATCAATCCCAATTTCGTCCATAACAGAAATGGCATTGGGATGAACGATGGAAGGATGGGTTCCAGCGCTATACACTTCGAATCGATCACCTGCACTATCGCGAAGCAGTCCTTCTGCCATTTGGGATCTACAAGAATTTCCGGTGCAGATAAATATCACTTTTTCCTTATTCATACTATTGGAAGTTTACATGTGGCTGGATATATGTCAAATAGTGAATGTGGATTCGTTTTTTGTTATCGCTATGAAGTTCTAAATTTTCATATGTCAGATTACGAAAAAGAATCATTTAGTCCACTTTTTACTCATTCGCTGGAACCTGTTGCGGGTCTTACCGTTGAGGATTTAAACCGATACCTTGCAGCAGTACAATCTGTTGAGGATATAAAGCTGGATGAAGGAGAGTTATCCGAGGGATTATATCACGGAGATGCAATTGCAGGATTGAAAAAATTACCAAACGAATCCATTGATCTCATTATCACAGAACCGCCAACTAAACCCAGCGGTTCTGCTGTAACATCCGGTAAACGACTGACACTTCAGGAATATTATGATTGGAATGCATCTTGGCTAAATGAGGCTTACAGGGTTTTAAAAAACACGGGATCAATTTATCTTTTATGCGGATGGCGCTTATCAGGAATGTATCATGGGTTATTGAGCAATCAATATAAAGTTCAAACGCGGTTAACTTGGAAGAACCAAAAAGCGAGTTCTGATTCTGAAAATTACAAAAACCAACTTGGTGATATCTGGTTTGCAACTAAATCTAATTCTTTCCAATTTTGCATGGATGAAAAATCTAGGGAAGAAAACAAAACAAATTTTTGGCCGGAAAATTTAGGATCGGACAATTCTGGCTCAAACCCGGCCGGGGTTTATGAACGATTAATAAAGAATAGTTCTTTTAAATTAAATTGGATTTTAGACCCATTTATGGGGAAGGGAACTTCGGGGAAAATGGCAAAAATTTTAGGACGACGATTTATTGGAATTGATGCAGATAAAGACTGCGTTATTATTGCAATGAAGCAAATTGAAACATCTCAATAAAGGAGAAAAACATGGATTTATTTGATCAATTAAAAACAGATATGTATGCTGCCATGAAATCTGGCGAAAAAGAAAAAGCATCGGCACTTCGAATTGTTATATCAAAATTGAAGGATAGACAAATTGAAAAAAGAGAAGATCTAAACAAAGAAGAGATATTGAAGGTACTCCGAACACTTGAAAAGCAAAGGAAAGAATCGGTGGAACAATATCGATCGGCAGGGCGAGATGAACTTGCCGATGCCGAACAAATAGAAGCTGATTTAATCAATACCTACCTTCCGAAAATGATGGATGAGATGACAATTCGAACTATTGTTGAAGACGTTATTAAAGAAACAGGCGCAGAATCCATGAGCGATGTTGGAAAAGTAATGCCGGTAGTAATGAAAAGAGGTGCGAACCAAATTGATGGGAAGCAAGCCCAAACTATTTTACGGGAATTACTCGACTGAACAATGGAATGGTATTTGGATGCATTGGCTGTATTTTTTATGATTGGGCTCGGATTAATCGGATATAAACGCGGATTAATTGAAGAGCTTGGTCGTTTATTGGGCTTGGTTTTAGCAATGATATTCGGTTTTAAATATTATGTAAAAATTTCTGCGCTATTTCTAACTTGGTTATCATTAGATGGTGGAGTGATATTGGTTTTAAGTTTTGCGCTAGTTTTTGTTAGCACATTATTGGTTGTTCGAATTGTGACAAGAATGATCCATTTATTGCTGATGTCAAAAGGTACAAAATGGCTAAATAGAACGATGGGATTTGCATTTGGATTAATTAAAGGCGGAGTTGTCCTAACAGCATTGTTGTGGATGACAGAAATATTTTCTGATTCGAAATGGTCTGAATTAATTATGTCTGAATCAAGATTTGCCGGGGTAATGCAAAATACGCGAATTAAAACTATCCGGATATTTCATTGGGAAGACCCGGTGGAAATGGGAAAATTGTTTATCCAATCTCTGGTAGAAGAATCCACTGAAAACCAAAGTAAACCATAAATGGCGCGAATACCACCAGATGTAATTGACCAAGTTCGAGACTCTGCTGATATTTTGGATGTTGTAAACCAATATGTTGATTTAAAACGTAGAGGTCGAAATTATTTTGGTCTTTGTCCTTTTCATCAAGAAAAAACACCCTCTTTCAGTGTTGCTCCTGACAAAGGTATTTATCACTGTTTTGGGTGCGGCGCTGGCGGGAACTCGATCAATTTTATTATGGAACACGAAAAGCTGAGTTTTGTGGAATCCGTAAAATCGCTTGGAGAAAAGTATGGAGTACAAGTCAATTTTGAAGAAGGCGCCGGCTCCAGCGAATTTTTCAGTGGTCTGTATGAAATCCACGAAAAAGCAGCAGACTTATACCACGGTGTTCTTTTATCGGAACGGGGATCGGCGGCGCTGTCTTATCTGAATGAAAGAGGACTTACGGTTGAAACACTGAAATTGTTTCGGGTCGGATTCGCTCCGGAATCCGGCGATGTGCTCCTCAATACATGCCGAGGAGTTTATTCCGAAGAAATTCTAGAAAAGAGCGGATTATTTAATAGAGGACAATCCGGATTTTTTGATCGCTTCCGTTCACGGATAATGTTTCCAATCGCAAAGCCGTCAGGGAAAATAATTGCATTCGGCGGACGAATATTCTCTATTGATGATCCTGCAAAATATCTGAATTCCCCCGAAACGCCGCTTTACAAGAAAAGCGATATTCTCTATGGAATGGATACAACCAAATCAGATATCCGCGAAGAGCGAAATGCTATTTTGGTGGAGGGATACACAGATTTACTTCAGATATATCAGTCTGGAATAAAAAATGTTGTAGCAGTTTCTGGAACCGCTTTAACGCAAAATCATGTAAATCAGCTCGGAAAATTCACGAAGAAGGTATCGGTTTTATATGACGGTGATGAAGCCGGAATTCGCGCAGCAATTAGAGCTGGTTATATTTTATTACGAGGATCGGTAGAACCCGCCATGGTAGAGATTCCGGACGGAATTGATCCCGACGACTGGATACAGGCTGAAGGCGCAAAGCCTATAGAGTCTGCCATTAAACACGCGAGCTCATTGTTAAAATTTCACCTCAATTCAGTTTCTATGGACACTATGTCCGCAGCAGAGAGATCTGAATTGATTAAGGATATTCTTAGGGAAATTTCCGGGATTAAAGATCCCGTGGTTAGAGATGATTTTTTGAAATCACTTGCATCCTCTGCCAAATTAGATGATATAGAAATCATTCGAATGTTTAAAAGCCAAATAAAAAGGAAACGTGCTCCAAATATGTCGCAGGAAAAATTGGATGAACCAGATTTATTTACTACCGTGGAAACAAAAGCCCAAGCAGAAATAGTTAAAATTATCGCCACACAGGATAGCAAGTTTATCGAAAATTTTACAACACTATTTGACATTAATATCTTTACAAATCCTCTTTTAAAAAAACTCGCTGATTTTATTATAGCCCAAAAAGGCGAGGTTGATATTCCTGAATTATTAGATCAACTTGATGAAAAAAATGAAAGGGAAAAAATATCGGCCCTCTTCATGGAAGACATGGATCTTATGGATTCTGACCAAGCTCTAAAAGAATGTATTCGTACGTTAAAAAGACAAAAATTGAAAGAGCAAATTAAATCTTCCAGAATAGCATTAAGGGATGTTGAATCTTCTGGGGGAGATGGATCTGAATACTTGAACAAAATTGCACGGTTACAGAAGGAATTGGATGATTTAGTATGAAAAATGCCACGCTGATATTTCTTGCGTTAATTTTGAGTCATGAATACAGCTTTTCCCAGGAAATACAATGGAAGAATGCACCCAAACGTACCGCTATTTCCATTGGTTGTGATTCACCAAATGTGCCTATTTACCTTGATGATCATTTCATTGGAAAATCCCCCCTTGAAAACCCCATTAACGTTACTCCGGGTTGGCATAGAGTGAGCATTTTCCCAAATATGAAAAATGAATCTATACGTACAATATCAAAAAGCAGAAGAATTAGAGACATTGTAAAAATGGGTTTTCAGGATATTTATGTTGAAGAAGGCAAAATCGAAAATGTAGCTCTAACTTATAACCGCATTGAAGCCGAAGTTGATGTTTATGATAAAAAAATGAAGAGCGCGAAAACTATTGGATTTTCTGTGATGCTTCTTTTTGTCAGCCTTGTTGGATGGGCGCTTTCATAAAACATGCGGTCTGCAATTATTCTTTGGGTTGGATTAAACGCGTTATCTGGGCAAGCAGATACGACAACTATAAAATATTTCAAAACAAGCCTACTTCGATCTGCTATTCTTAGAAATGAAATAGATGCTAAAGACGTTCGGAAAAATCCTCATTTTAAGGCAGTTTATGACGGAAATGGGAAATTGCTGAATATTGAATATATACCCGCGCCATGGGATAAACCCGGCCGGAGGAAATCTGTAAAATCCAAAAACTTGAAACTATATTATAAAACCTGGAATCCCAGAAGGACAGAACTTGCAGAAGGCCTTACACGTAAAGAAGCGAGAGGGAAGAAATATTTTGAAGCTTTGTTAAACCGGGACGGTAAGGTTGTTTCGGTAACTGAAATTCACCCATCCGGCCGTAGAAAGTGGACGTATCATTTACAACCCGAATCCAATGACTATTCGATTGAATTTCATTCAAACGGGACCATACTTGCTCTAGATAATTTATTGTTTGCCGATGCGGTTAGCGAAGTTCGGCGAGGATGGAATGCGTTATATAAAACAAGAAAAGATGGTCGACCAAAACAAGTGCATGTTCAAGATCGTTTAGGCCAACGAGTGTATTATTATACAATTACTTTTGGCGCATCACGCAATCAGGAGTTCTCAGGAAAGACGATTAAATCTGAATATTTTAAGGATGATAAATCAAAAGTTGGACACCATGAAATGATCTTTGATAAAAAACGTCGTCTTACCAAAGTTGAATATTTTGATAGAAAGGATAATCTAATTCAATCTTTTATCCATGAATACCGAGATGCTTTAAAGGAAAAAGTGATTAGCACTATCAATGAGAAGGGTAAAATGGTGGAACGGAAAATTGTCCCTTATTGATTATTATGAAATGAAGAGAAATAAAAAACCCCGCAAATGCGGGGTTTTTTATTATTAAGAAGTCCTAATATTCCTTAACTAGAAAGCGATTGAAACACCTGCATTGATGGACATGGGTAATCCAAAAAATACTTCGGCGTCATCAGCATCGTGATCTTGGTCATACGAATTATATTCACTGTTGTCTGCAGCATCTTGAATATATTTTTCATCAAGAGCATTGAACACATGTAAAAATAACTTGGGTTTTGTTGGCCCTAGTTTGATAGGCAAATTGTAATAAGCGTGAATATCTAAAATACCAAAATCAGGCGATTTCCACGATTGCTTTCTATCGAAGAAAGCATCACCGGGCGTGTATTCACGGCTTGTTGGGTCCCAATCAGCATAATGGTTCATGTAATGTCGGTACAATAACTGAATTGAAGCACCTTCTATCGGGGAAATTGTAAGCCCAGCAATCATATTAGATTGAGGCATATCTCCAACTTTCAAACCTTCCAAAGCATATGAATAGGATTTTTCAGTACCAGAAGAATCACTACGATAGGTTCCCGAAGCATCATCAAGATAAGACCAATCTCCAATCCCCGCTCCGAGATCAAGACGTATGGATGGTGAAAACTGGTAAGCAATTTGGGCCTCAACGCCTGTATGTTTTTGATTGATTCCAGTCAAGTAAATGATATTATCGTCACCTTCAAGGTTTTGGACATATTTAGTCGCAATTCTATCTTGCCAAAGCGTGTTGTATGCGTTGATACTTACAGCCATATTGCCTTGTGTGGAGTTAATACCAACCTCGTATGAAGTAAATTTTTCATTGGTTGGATCTTCGGCATATTTTGAATCCCAGTCTTGAATAACCTGATCAAAAATTGGCGCTTTATCTACTAAGCCAAAGTTGGCCCAAACATCCACTCCAGAGCCGAGGTCCATCATTAATCCACCTTTTACCTGAAAGGTTGTGATTGGGGTTGCTTCAATGTAAAGCTGCCCGCCACCGCTGACACCAATTCGATTTGCTCCCCACCATGTTGAAGGTTCATCTAGGTCTTTAGCTTGTATATAAGATCCAACATATGTGGATAAGGTGTCAACGTTATAAAGTGATGCTTTTTTAAAGTGGTTTAAATGAGTGTATTTCACCGTCGTAGATCCAAACATACCATAAGCAGAAAGTGGTCCAGAATTCCACTCTGCTTGTGCGAATAAACCTAACCAATCAACTGTATTGGTAAAGTTGTAATCAATCGGATCACCTAGGCCTTTTTGCTGGTCAGTACCATCATAGTCACTATCTTCATTGATAAAATATTCTCCACCAAGTAAATCCCGGATAGTTTTCACATGATAGATCATTGCGGAACGCCAGTCAATTCCCACTTGTGTTTTCAGATTTTCATTAACATCGAAGTTAAGTTTTGAAATAGCACCGATGGTTGATTGACGGTTATTGCTATTACGCAAAATACCAATAGATTCTTTTCCTGCACGAGCAAATGTTTTTTTATAGGCGTAGACAGTATCACCATCGGATGCATTAGCAGCAATGGTAGCGTCCCAGTCTCTTACCCATGGTGAAGGTCCATAATAGTATTTGTACCAATTTGATTCTGCGGTACCTAAATCATTTTTCCCATTAGCATCAGTAGTAACGATTGTTCCATATGTACCGGTTCCGCCACCCATTCCGCCAGACCAATACAAAATACTGGAAAGATGCATTTTTTCGTTCAATGTCCAATAGTGGTTTAGACTGACCTGGGGTTTATGAAAGAAATTCTCACGTTCAGAAAGATTGCTGGATTCATGACGGGCTACACCATTTTCATTTGGTTTTCCGTACATTTGCCAATGTTGCTGTCCTGTTGCTGCGTCCAGAATTGCCTGAGATGAAGCTGAAATATTTGCAACATTTTGGTTAAAAGATCTTCCAGTTTCTATGAACTCACCGCCATTTGAGGCTAAAGCATTCTCATCATACGTTGCTAGAGATAAGGCGTAATTAGAATCATAGACAGCGATATTTTGTTTGTATAGGCTTTGGCCGTGTCTCTGAGGAGCACCCAAAGCATACAATTCGAAGCGATGATTTTTTGATGCATTAAAACTTGCCCCAATATAATAAGCCCAAGCATCTGTCCATGTGCCTTGTACATAACCTGTGCCCGTTTTTCTAACAACGGTTCCGCTTACGGCTAGCTTGTCATTCATGATGAGCCCGGAATGAAATGACCCCGTTGTTTTTAAAAATCCATCATTTCCTACTTCTTGTTTAAACAATCCTCTGCGTTCCTGAGCTGTGGGATCCGTGATGACATTCATTGATCCTCCAATTGAGGGGGTTGCCAAATTTACAGCACTTAAACCCTTTTGCATTTGAATGGAACTTGTTGCATCCGATACGCCGTCCCAATTAGACCAGTAAACCCATCCATTTTCCATATCGTTTACGGGAACACCGTTAATCATAATGGCAACATTTCGTTGGTTAAAACCGCGAACATTTATACGAGCATCACCGGCACCACCACCCTGTCCTGTAGAATAAACACTTGGGACCGTATTTAATATCAAAGGAATATCTCTAGACCCAAGCCGTAATTGTAAATCTTCTTTGCTGATATTTGAATATGCGACGGGAGAGTTTTCACCAGCTCTTGACGCTAATACTTCGAGCGCCGATAATGAAATCACGGTAGAAGCCAAAGAAAAATCTGCAGTTATTGCATCGTCAGAAACTGTTACCGGTTCACTGCTACTTTCATAACCTATTACAGATGCTGTGACTATGTATGTGCCGGCAGGTACATTATCTATGCTGTAGGTACCGCTTGCATTTGCTGCTGCACCCATGTTTGTTCCATCAACGACGACGTTTGCGCCTGCAAGTCCATTACCAGTAGATGCGTCTGTGACTGTTCCCGAAATTGATCCCTGTGCGTATAGTGCCAAAGGCAATAGAAAGGTGAAGAGAAATGTATTCATTTGTGTGAGTTTACTCATGATTGTGCTCCTTGGGTTTGAAATGATAGACATTTTATTTACTTCAGGTAAATATCCATTATATACTAACAAAAATTAGAAACAGCCAGCCAGTATTTCAATGAGTTTGAAAAGAATTATTAGCATTCTGTATTTGAAATGTTTTTTACTTAAAATAAACCTTCGATTGACTGAATACACAGCTCAGAATTATTTTTTGGCGAATTTACAAAAGTAGAGACAGGATGGAATGCCAGTTTTTCAGAGTAAGGTTTTAGTAAATCTTTTGCCTCCCTTGCTGGGTGATTTTTTTGTTGAATCCAGCGGTCAATATCATATGATTTCAAGATCACCGGCATTCGATTATGAATAAAAGAAATTTTGTCTTGCGGTTCAGTCGTAATAACGGTATAGGATAAAGTTTTATTTCCTTCCAGTGATTTCCAGGTATCAAACAACCCTGCCATAGGAAGCAATTTTCGCCGCGGATGATGAATGTAATATGGCGTTTTTGTTTCCCCTTCGCGACGCCATTCATAATATCCATCGGCGATGACCACGCAGCGATTCCGGGAAACAAGATCCCGAAAAGATGGTTTTTCTAGGATTGTTTCCGCTCTGGCATTAATCAGTTTTGGCCCGATTGACCTTTTTTTTGACCATGATGGGATCAGTCCCCATTGCATCATTTTGACCACCCTTCTCCCGGGAAATCCAAGAATTGGGGTCATTTGAGTTGGGGCGATGTTGTAGCTTGGGGAATATCTTTCAGGATCCATCCATTCTTCTATTGCAAGTTCCTCGATGATGGATTGCATGTCCCGAGTTAATGTTTTTCGTCCGCACATAATGTTGTTTAATTTTTAACGTAAGGCGCAATGAATCAAGGAAAAGAAACTCTTAATGCGTAAGAAAATATTGAATTAATAACGATGGTTTGTTTTTCTATTCATATTAATCACTCTACGTTTTTCTGGTAGAGAATTTACGCCGTTTTCATCTTCTTTATCATAGTGCTTAAGCTTCCTAACTTTTCGATAGTAACTGAAATGACACCAAATGACTCTTCAACCTTGCCTCTAAGAATAAATAGATTCTCCCATAATAGTAAGTCACCATATTTCTGAAAAGCTTCCGGAAAAAGAACACACTCATAAATATCTGTTTCATCTTCTAATGTTAAAAATTCCATGGCGTCTCTATTCTTTACTGTCGCTGTTTCTTTTCTCGTGATATATACCCCGGCCAAGTGAATCGTTCGACCAATATAATTTGATAAGTCCCTTGCTTTACGCACACGATGATTAATCATTTCCAAATAAGGTTCTAATGGGTGTTCTGAAATCGGAAAGCCAAATGATTCGATTTCTAATTGACGGCGATCTGCTTTGCTTAGCCTATTATACTGAAATTGACAGAGTGCGGTGTTTGAAGTAATATCACCATTTGCCATACTCAGGGTGGCGCCTGTATTGTTTTCTCCCAAACAATACCATACGGCACGGTAAGCAATTTCTTGATGAGATAATTCCGGTGCTAATGCAGAAAAACAACCCGCATTTGTCAGAGCCATAACATCCGATAGATTGGGGTCAATGCGCATGAAAAAATCATCCAGAGAAGAAAAATAGCCAGCTTTTCGTTCATCTAATATTTCTTTGATTGTTTTTTCCTGCAGATTGCGAATACTCATAAATCCCATACGAATTTTATTTTTTCGACCTCGATATTCCATCCAACTTCTGTTTACATCCGGGGACAAGATTTGAATTCCAAACCGACGTGCCTCACTGAGATATGCAAACGGCGAATAAAAACCGCCTTGATTTGAAATAACCGCCGCCAAAAACTCTGCTGGAAAATGGGCTTTGAGATATGCACACGTAAAAGAAAGCATGGCAAAAGATGCAGAATGGGGTTTGCAAAATGAATAACCCACAAAAGAACGAATCATACTCCAAATATCCTTAATAACGCCATCTTCATAACCGCGTTTTTTTGCACCTTGAAAAAACTTCTTTTCCCAATTTTTAATCAAGTGCTGCATTGCATCTCGGCTCATGGTTTTACGCAAAGATTCTGCCTCCGCATACCCCATCCCCGCCATAACCTGGGCCGCCATGGATACTTGTTCTTCATATACCATAATGCCATAACTTTCTTTTAAAAAACCTAAATCTGGGTGTTTAATTTTCCATGGTTTTCCGTGGATTCTCTCCAGCATTATATGGGTAAAACGGTTCGCCGCCGGTCGAATAATGGATGAATAAATCACCACATGTTCGAAATCCACTACACCGGCTTTGGCTAAGAGCTGCCGCGTAGCGGGACTTTCGATATAGAACACACCCATGGTTTTTCCACTCTTCATCAGTTCAGCTGTTTTTTCATCGTCAATCGGTTGGATTTTATGATAATCTAAATGTCGGTTTTTTGTTGCCGCTTCACCATAATTCAAATTGATTTGTTTAATCGTATCCCGTACCACCGCCAGGCTGCGGTTGCCCAGAATATCAATTTTTAGAAGCCCCGAATCTTCCACCTGATCTTTTTCCCACTCTACAATTTGCACACCTTTGGGTGCCGTGAGTACCGGTACATATTTTCGGATTTCATCAGGAACAATCACCACGCCACCAGGATGGACAGATGGATGGCGAAAAGCACCCACTGCTTTTTCACTTTCCTTCAGGATTAATTCTAATGTTTCGTCCAGTTCTATATTTTCAAATCGAGGGTCGGTTTTTACCCAGTTCAGTAAATCCTTCCGGGATGCAACCCAACCAATCCGCTTGGTAATTGTATTAATTTCTTCATTGGATAGCCCATAGACTTTTGCCACTTCGCGAATCGCAGATCGTGGTTTCATAAAAACCTGACTACAGACCATTCCCGTTCGTTCGTTTCCATATTTTTTAAATACGTAATCCAAAATATCGTCTCGTTCATCCCATGGAAAATCCACATCAATATCCGGCATATTACTTCGTTCGGGGTGGATAAAGCGTTCAAACTGAAGGTTATATTTAATGGGGTCCACCTGAGTGATTAATAAACAATAACTCACAATGGATGCGGCGCCAGAACCCCGCCCGATGGTGGCGTGCGTTTGCTTCACAATATCTTCTACAACCAAAAAATATGGGGCAAATCCCTTGGCTGTAATCAACGCCAACTCATGGTCAATTCGTTTTTGAATTTCTGTCGTGACTTTTTTATAACGCTTTTGTGCGCCTGCCGCTACTTTTTCTTTCAATATTTGGTTGGACCGACGGGTATCTTTTAAGGATAAATAAGGGAAAATTGTATTCACAAACGACCAATCTCGTTTGCAGCGTTCCGCCAAATAGGCGCTGTTATTGATGGCTTCCAAACTGTTGGGGAATCGTCGTACCATATCTTTCTCTGAGCAAAACCAGTGCTTGTCAGACTTGCAAGCATCTTCCGGAAGTTGGGATAAGGTTGTGTTCAAATCGATGGCACGTAATATGCGGTGTGTTGATCTATCTTCTTTTTTAAGAAAATACACATCGCCAGTAGCGATCATTTCTAATTTAAGTTTTTGAGATAATTCACCCATGGGTTTTTCTGCCATACCCGGACGTAATTCTACAAATAAGTGGCTATTGGGGATGTGTTGGCTCAAGGACGATAGTGTTATTTTGTCATGAGATAATATAAATAACCCATCGGAATGTTTTTCTAAAACATCCGCTATAGATTGAGATGGGTTGTCGTGAACAGCCGAAGTGGCACGGCAGATGTTTTCATAGCCACCCTGGTTTTCTGCCAATAAAATAGCTTCGCCCTGATTGGTGATCAGGTTGACGCCGGCAAGGGGTTCTATCTCAGCGGCACGAGCGTGTTGGACAAAACGAATGAATCCCCATAAGCCATTGGTTTCTGTTAATGCCAGGTGGTTCATCCCTTGGTTGCGTGCCGCAGTGAGTAGCGCCGGTTGGGAAGCGGTTCCGGACATTCGGGAATAGTGGGAATGGACATTCAAATGCGTAAACATGGTTCATTGAGGACTTTCCATATTTGTATTATTGTACTTCTTTCTGAGAATATCCATGGCAAAGGAAATACGATCTTGTTCTGTATCTTTTTCAAACAATTCCATCTGGTTGGCGACCTGAGCAAAACCAGACAAATCTAATAAAATGGATCGAATACGATTTCGGCGAATGTTTGCTTTTTCAAACAACTGCCATGATTCAGTTAAAATTGTTGCATCATTATTGTTTAAATATTGTCCATGAGTTTCATATTTAAATCCATCTGTATAATGGATTTCTACCCGAACTTTTTTTGCAATCTGGGACCGTTGCCTGAGTTTAAATGCCACCTGATCTGATAGCCGTTTCACCTCCGACCATAATATACTTGTATCATTCGTATCTTCTGCCAAAACGACCTGCTCCACGATATGATCTTTCATAGCTGGGGGGCGCACCACGGATAAATCTTGTCCGTGGACTTCTCGGAAAAGAGGTAATGCATACCGTCCAAACAATCTCCGGGCATTGGCTGCTGAATTCACAAGTGATTGAATTTGTCTCACTTGGTTCAAAATCAAAAACTTGATCAGTTTCCAAATCGATGGCTCATGAACAATGGGAATGACCGGCGTATCCAAGGGGGATAAAAATTGAGCCTCATTCCCTGCCATGATACGATAAATTGTATCGGGAACAACCGATGTAGAAATACGGCTCACCAGTTTGTTCTGACTGATACCCAAAATAGGATTAAGCCCAACCTGATCTTGAACCAGTTTTGATATGTTTGACCCCGCTTGTTTATGACTTTTATAGATGCGTTCCATGCCAGTCATATCCATATAGAACTTGCCGTAGCCAGCGGGTTCTACAATAGGGGTAAATCGCTGAACAGTGGCATAGACATATTGATTCAGTCGTCCATAAAGCGATGGGTTGTATGGCAAAAACTGGGCACCATGGCTCATTTTCCGGGCCAAAGAGACCTTCATCCCTCGACATAAACCTTCATCTTTTGCTTCTTTAGACACAGATACCACCGTACTATTTTGATGATGAGAAGAAATAATGGCAATGGGGCGCGTGCGTAGAGATGCATCCAGCCGGCGCTCGGCCTGCAGTTCAAAATCTTTTAGACGAAGGTGAAATACAGTGGGGTGCATACTTTAAACACGAAGCGCACCAAGTATACATTTTTCAACCAAAGTATCCGGACGCAGTTCTATATTTATGTTTCATTAATATTCCCGAAAGGAATAGAGAAGCACGCCGTTAATTTTGAAATGATCTGTTTTATGAACCATAATCACAGGGTAATTCGGATTACGGGGATGAAGTTCCACATGTCCATTGGTGGGTTGATAACGCTTGAGCGTGGCCTCACCATTAATAAGGGCCACAACAATCTGCCCCGGATTTGCTTCCGCAGATTTCCGCACAATAATATAATCGCCATCTTCAATGTGATCTCCCACCATAGAATCACCTTTGACCTGAAGTACAAAATTATCCGGGTGAATAAAAGGCGTTGGCACAGAAATCGATTCTGCATTTTCCAGCGCTTCGATGGGTTCCCCTGCAGCAATTAAACCCAACAATGGCAGGCGGGCCGGTGTGGCGTGATCCTCATGAGTGAGGGCTAAAGCCCGCTTGCCGTTAGGTCCTTTGGAACGATCAAGATGGCCGTTGTGAGTCAGGGCATTGACATACCAGTGAACCGTCCCCAAAGATGCAAATCCCATGCCATTCATAATTTCTTCATAAGAAGGGGCTTGGCCGTATTCAACAGTATAACGTTGAACAAAGCTCAAAAACTTTTGCTGTTTGAATGATAAAGTCATTTGATTATTTAATCTTTAATTCCCGTAAGTTACTCGTAAGTATATTACGGGATAAAAAAAATATATACAAGTATTTTTTCTTTTTCTACTTTCGGATACCGTCATTCTAATCGAACTTCTACATCAAGTTTGAGATCAAAAATGACTACGCTCGTACTACTTCGTCATGGCGAGAGCCAATGGAATCTGGAAAATCGTTTTACCGGTTGGACTGATGTAGGTCTAACTCTGCGCGGGCAAGACGAAGCAAAATCCTCCGGGCGAATCTTGAAAGAGGATGGATATAAATTTGATGTGATTCACACATCTGTTTTGACGCGCGCAATCCGCACGATGGAATTATGTTTGGACGCAATGAATCTGAAAGATATTCCAATTTATTATCATTGGCGTCTGAATGAACGGCATTACGGCGCACTCCAAGGACTTAACAAAGCTGAGACCGCTGAAGAATACGGCGAAGAGCAAGTCCATATATGGCGCCGAAGTTATACCACATCGCCTCCAAAACTGGATTTTGATGATGAGCGCCATCCGCGGTTTGCCGATCTTTACAAAAATTTTGCGCCTGAAGAATTGCCGGCATCAGAGTGCCTTAAAGATACAGTAGAACGATTTTTGCCTTACTGGCACGACCAGATTGCACCCGATGTTAAATCCGGGAAACGAATATTAATTGTGGCTCATGGGAATTCGCTTCGAGCTCTGGTAAAATACTTGGATAATATTTCGGATGAAGAAATTGTTGACTTAAATATCCCGACCGGCGTTCCGTTGGTATATGAGCTTGCTGAAGATTTGAAACCCATCAATCATTATTATTTAGGGGATCAGGATGCTATTGCTGAAAAAGCCGCCGCCGTTGCTGCGCAGGGAAAAACGAGGTAACCAACTAGATATCAACACCCTCCCTCTGGCGCTTTCTTTTTCTTTCTTTGTTTAATTTTTGGCTTGGTTATTTTTGTTTTTGTTGAAGTTGTTTTAGATATTCCTCCACTCCCAAAATACTGACTGGCCCCTTTTCTGAATTCATATTTTGCAATTTCATCATCCGGCGATGTGGACTTCGGTTTATTGGGATTTAAAATTGTTTCTGTCCAATAATTCAATCCGCCCATTAATACCGTATTGTTTTCATAGCCAAGTTGTCGAGATATCATCCAAGCTTCGTGGGCCCGTGTTGTACCATTAGAATAAAGAATGTTCATTTTAATATCCTGATCTAAAAAATCAACCCATTCATCATCCAATAATTGATTTAGCGGAATATTAATCGCACCATCTAAATGAAAATTTTGAAATTCATCTCTAGATCGTATATCGATAAGTTGAATGGATGGATCATTGTTGATTAACCATTCTGCAAGCTCATCCGGATGAATAAGTTCAGACCCATATTGTACCTCATTCAACATTTCTGAAGCTGTAAGTCGAAATGGTTTTGTGGTATTTTCCGGCACAAATGCAATGATAAGTCCAAATCCTAATAGCACGGCCGTAAGTTTATTTCGAGGTGTCATGGTTAATACTCCTCTCTTGGAAATTTTTTCTCAGCAATTTCAGCAATCCAAAACATAATTAAAGCCGCAATAATTACGAAAAAAGTCAGGAATCCTTGAGAAATACCCAAAATTTTAGATAGTTTTATCTGACCAAGGTATTCCGCCATATAGAGTGATTTGATCATGGGATAAAATTCGCCAAAAACGAAAATTCCTATAAAAATACCACCGACAAACACCATGGCATCAATTTTACCAATGGCTGCTGCACATACACTTGTTCCCGGGCAGAATCCACCTATGATAAATCCAGCGCCCATAATAATGCCGCCAACTATCGCTGACCATAAGTATGTGGGGTTGACCCATACCAAGTTCAAATCAATCCAGTCAAACAAGCTAAAATAGAGCAACCCAAGCATGCCTGTAACTGCAGCGGTAAAAAATACTTTTAAAACAACAGCATCATATCCGTAAAAAACACCTGCAAGTTTTCGGCTTGAGGAGAACCCTGCTTGTTCTAATATAAACCCAAATCCAATTCCTACAGCAAAGGCTATAAAAAAATTCCATCCCTCACCAATAACTTCTTGGGGTATTAAAGGTCCCATAATTAATCTCCTAAATCCAATTTTTTCTAAAAAAGTATGCCAATGCGAAAGCAGTGCCAAAAATAGCCATCATCGTTACAAACCCCGCCAAAGACAGAACAGCCATCCCAGTAAGAGCGGAACCGCTTGTGCAGCCGCGACCCAATTGACTACCGAATCCAAAAAGAATACCGCCAATGCCGGCCAACATAAGGCGCTTATTTGATGTAATTTTAGGACTATGCTCTACTTTCAATTTCAATCTACCCGCCAAAGCGCCTGATAGGAATCCCCCTACAATCACACCCAATATTTCATATACCAACCAAGAATTTAGTGGATTCTTTCCTTCGCCCGTATATTTACTATAATATTCAGAATTGGATGCATGATCAGAGGCAACCATTTCTACTGCTGTAACCACAACGCTTTTTACAGCACCACTGGCACCCAAGCCTCGCCCTGAAAAATAAAATGCAGATAGGAGGACCAGCCCCAATAGGACACCTGCAAGGTAGGGATTCATATATTTTGTTTTCATACTTTTCTCCTTAATAGAGCCAGCGACTTGCTTGACCCGCTTCGACTACAATAAACCGAAGCATAATGCTTCCAAATAATATCAATAGTGCCGGTATATAGGCAGGTACTGTCTTTTTCTTTAATTCTATAACTTCAAGGATTACAGGTACAATCAATCCAAAACCAACAACAAAAACCCAAAAACGAACTGTATATTCCCCACCTAAAAAGAGTTTTGCTGCTTCAATATGCACCTGCGTGCCCGCTAATAATCCCATAAATAAATGAGTAATTAAAAACAACTCTACTCCAATTAACATAAGATCTATTCTTGTAAACAAATGTCGTTCTTTTGATTTTGAAAAAAGAATAATGAAAGCCGTTCCTGCTGATAATCCAGATGTAAGGAAAAGGGGGCCCATTATGGCTGAATTCCAAAATGGCCTCGCGTTGAATGCCGATAATAATATACCCGTGTAAAGCCCCAATACAATTGCCAATACCATCATTATCCAGGCAATAATATTTCGAAATGATATAAATTTATCTATTATTATTTGTAACCATTGGTATTTCCAATCCCAATTAGGGAAAGCCTCTTCGACCCAACTGGCTGACCAAATCACAGATAGTGGCGTTATAACGAGCAATGTCCACGCGCCCCAACTCATAGGCGACTCCCAACGAATATTTGTATATAATTGCCAAAAATAAAGCTTATGGCTTAAATCAAGAAAAAGTGCAAATAACCCAACACCAAGCAAAATGGGTGTAATCATCGGCGCAATCATAACAGCAATTGGAAATTCTTTTGATTTTCCTCGAATGGCATAAAGAGCGGAAAAAAATAAAATCCCAGCCACTAACCCCCCAATAAAAAGATAGAGCGGAATTTCCCAATGCCAAACATGCAACACTGGATCAATCTCCGGATTCATTCTACCGCTTACAATTATTTCTTCTATCATAATATTATATCAAATAGTATATGTTTGGTTCAGTCCCGGCTTCTGGAATAAGTGTTTTCCATTTTCGTTTTTTCAATAATTTTGAAATATCACTATTGGGGTCATCAGTATCTCCAAAATACATACATTTTGTAGGGCAGACCTCAACGCAAGCAGGATCTTCTCCTTTTTCAACTTTATGAATACAAAAGGTGCATTTATCCACATGCCCTTCTGGGTGAATATATCTTGCATCATATGGGCAAGAGGCAATGCACGCCTTACATCCAATACACTGGTCAGGATCGACAAGAACTATCCCACCTTCAACTATATGGCTTGCTTCCGTTGGACAGCAACGTACACAAGGCGCATTGGTACAATGGTTACATCGTTCACTCCGCATCTCCATCGATAAATCAGGATATGTTCCAGAAGTCGCTTCCACGACCCAATCTCGACAAAAACCATCTGGCACATTATTTTCAATTTGGCATGCTACAACACAATCGCTACACCCAACACATTTTTTCGTATCGATGGCCATGGCATAACGCATTAGACACCACCTTGAACTGGCATTTCAGTATGAAATGTCACAAAGTTCCCCCGCATACCAGTACCACCCATTTCAGGATCAATGTGTACCTTTGTGATTAATTCTGCATCGCTTGCACCTTTGCCATGAGCTCGGGAAAGATTTTTATTCGTATGACCAAACCCATGAACCATATAAATTGAATCCCATCGAATTCGCTCTGTAACTCGAACCTTGATGGGGAATGAAGAAATAACACCATCCTGATTTTCTAACCAAATTTTCTGATCGTTTTTTAATCCCCACTCTTTAGCAACTTTCGGATTAATCCATACAGAATTTTCATCCATTAGATTGGTTAAGTTTGGATTGTTAGCTGTTCGGCTAAACGTGTGCATGGGCGCCCGACCGTAAATCAATCTATAAAATCCATCGGGTGGTTCTTCGTGAGCCGTATATTTTGGTAAAGGATCATATCCTTCGTCTTCCATTGATGTTGAATACAATTCAATTTTACCCGTATTGGTATTGAATTCATATTCTTCAAGGTTTTCTAAGGGATAAAGATCATCAAATTCACGAGCATATTTCTTGAGACCAATCTTTTTCATTTCCTTTAACGAAGAACCAATTTGTTTTAACTGCCAATCTAATTCTTCTTCTATTGTTTCAAATGGAAAGTATTCATCCAAACCAAGGCGACCGGCCAACTCTTTTGCCATCCACCATGCCGGTTTTGAATTATACTTTGGCTCAGCAGCAGGGGCTCTCAATGCCACTGTTGGTTCACGATGGCTACTCACTCTCAAATTATCATATCGTTCCAAATAGGTACATTCCGGTAAAACTACATCTGCCCATCCTGTTATTTCCATGGGCATCGTATCAATGGCAACCATTAGGTCTAAATTTTGAATAGCTTTTAAAGTATTCTTCTGATCAGGTAAGGTGGAAATAAGATTTGTACCATTAACAAACCAACCCTTGAATGAACAATCTCTCTCAACAGTAGGTATCGTGGCATCACAAATCCCCGATGCCAATGCAAGGCCTGCTAATTTATACTGTCCCGGAAATGCATCCCGCCATGTTTTAGTTGGTTTTGGATATTTTGGTAGCTTCAATTTGGCAACTTTATATTTTTCCGGGTTATAAAAGCCTCCACGTCGCCCCCAGCTGCCCAATAAAGCATTTAGGATTGAAACAGCGCGCAAACGCTGAGTATCGTCACCATACCAGGTGACATGTCGTCCTGGATGAACAATTACAGATGGTGAGGCATTGGCCATTTCTTTGGCAGTTTTACGAATGACATTTGGTTTAATTGTGGTAATACCATAGGCCCACTCTGGTGTAAAATCTTTTACATGCGATTTTAGCTCTTCAAAGCCAAATGTATATTTTTCCACATATTTCTTATCATACCATTCTTCTTTAATAATCACATGTATCCATGCAAGAAGAAGAGCCATATCGGTCGCCGGTTTTATGGGTAGCCAATAATCTGATTTACTAGCGGCAGTGGAAAAACGGGGGTCCACAGTTATAATGGTTGCGTCTTTATCTATGGCATCAGACATTTCTTGAACTTGCCCATTATGCATATTTTCACCAATATGAGATCCAATCAATACCAAGCAATCCGTATCGCGAATATCTACTCGTTCTGGTGATCCAATTCCTTCGCCATAGGTTGCAAAAAATGCAACTTCTCTAGGCCCCCTACATTGTGCATAAGATGGGGCCGTTATATTGGGAGAGCCAAATGCTTTTAGCATGCGCCCAAAGTGTTTACCCCCTGAACCGTGAGAAAATAGGGCTATACATTCCGGGCCATATTTTTCTGAAATTTTTTGCATTTTTTCCGCAATATAATCAAATGCCTCATCCCATGTGGCTTCACGAAATGTTTGACTGCCTCTTTTTCCTGTACGAATTAAAGGTGTCTTTAACCTGTCATCATCATAATACATTCCAACGCCACCGGTACCACGTGGACATAACCGCCCATTACAATGGGGATCATTATCATGGCCAGTTAATTTCCAGATATCACCCTTTTCGTTTAAATGGGCCCAACCTGCACATTTCCAAAAACATACTTCGCAATAGGTAGGGATTTTATTGAATGTTTGCTGAAGATCGGCTTCGGTTAAAACCGCGCCAGTTGCCCAATCAAAAATGGGATTTGCCATCGCTAGGCCGCCTAAACCGGCAGTTGATATTTTAATGAAATCTCTTCTGTTAAATTGTTTTGACATATGATCTAGTAGAGGCCTTCGTCCAAAATATTTTTGTAAAGATGCTTTATATCCGTGCATTTATTCGCCAGTTGATACACCTTACATTCACGGCAATCCACATCCACGCAATCCATTCCTTTTGGATTTGCTTTCCAACAGGGTTTTGTTGAGACGGTATATGCTTCGCAAGAATTTCGACTGGATTTACTGCATGGCTTAATGATCCAACACGGAACAAGGGCAAGCAAACTTTTGATGCCGGCAATGTTGAGTCCTTCTTCATCTAGATGCTTTCGAATGCAAAGAATCCGGTTGATGTCTACATCAGAGTAGAGTCGTCTTTTTGTTTTAGTTTTATGGGGAAGTATGAGCCCTCTATCTTCGTACATACGTAAAGTAGAAATGGCTGTATTGGTAAGTTTTGCGGCTATAGATATCGTATATAAAGGCCGGGAGTCATTGTTGGGAATATTCGAATTTTGTGATTCGCTAGTATTCATTATCTATATCCAGTGCAGTAGATTATCTCATTTCTATAGTAAAGTTAACATATAATAAATTACACTACAAGAAAACAAGATCAGCATGTCTGATATAAATAATTTTTTTACGAATAGCCAATCTTTCAACTTTTGTTCTAAATTAATAAATTACCGAATTGCGAACATCTGTGTTAACACATTCGCTAAGATGGTGTGGTAACTCAAATATACATAATCATTCTTCTGACGCTAACTCAGATAATTGTGGTTTTATCAGCATTAAAAACATGGCGGTTGAAAACCCAACAGCACTAAAGATCATGCACATTACCATAATTTGATACCGAACTGCAATGAGAGGAGAAATCCCTGATAAAATTTGGCCGGTCATCATCCCCGGCAGAGACACCAAGCCTACTGCAAAAAGAGAATTAGTGATGGGAATCAATGCTGCTCTCAAGGCAATTCCCCGGGCTTTAAAATAGCTCACATCCCTAGTCATTTCTGATTCTAACCGTTCCGCAGCAAGGCTCACGCCATTCATAGAGCTGGCGAAAATCATTCCGGCTAGAGGAATCATGTAGCGGGGCATAAACCAAGGATCCAATTGTAAAACGAATTGAGTTACCAAAAGCAATGTTAAGCCGCCTCCAACCAATATAGATAAAAGGGCAAATTGGTAAAACGCCCTTCTTTTATGTTGGATGGACCCAAGGGCGATCCAGCTAGCTGCAAAAACCATCACCGATAAAACGCCCACCGTTATGGAAGCATCTTCAGATTCGAAAATGTAAGATAGGAAATAGCCGATTAACAGTAATTGGATCAACATTCTGAGTATCGCATAAATGGCATTTTTCCATTCTAAAGACCATGTATGCAGAAGGCCTATAACGACTGCAACCGGAAGGAAAACCAACACAAGGCTAGAAAAGGGGATGGTTGTTATGGTTTCATTCATGTGGTGAGAATTTCCAGCGTTTCAGATGAAAAAATGCCTGTACTGTGTTTATCTCCCCAGAGCGGACGAAGACCGTAGTATCCAACGGACTCAATACCGATAAGTTGGTAGCTTGTGTCTGATTTTTCTGTTTCCGGACCTTTGTACACGGTTCCGAAAACATCCTTTTCACCGGCACAGTTTGCGCACGGACAGGCGTCTCGCAATGATGTTAATTCAATCATCGCTTCGGATTCATCATCCCACTTAATAAGTAAATAATTATTTACAACCTCATAATGATTGATCTTTTTTTCTTGCGCCATGGGTCTTGTCCTGCCTCAATTGAACGCCTAAATTTGCGCCACGTCTTTTTGATTAAAAAGGAAAATAGTTTGGGCGATTAGCTCAGTTGGTTAGAGCGCTGCCTTCACATGGCAGAAGTCGGGGGTTCAAATCCCTCATCGCCCACGTATCATAAGCCCTCGTTTTACAACCTGTGTCTAGATCTATCCAGCCATGAATCCATTTATATTCCGTATTGATATGTATCAAAAAAGAGATACATTCCATCAAGTAATTTTAACAGCATAAGGAACAGACCAATGCAAGAAGGAAAAGTAAAGTTTTTCAATCAAATGAAAAACTTTGGTTTTATCACCGGTGATGACGGCAAAGATTACTTTGTCCACTCCAGTTCTCTGGCAGAAGGAATTTATATTCGCGAAGGCGATAAAGTTTCTTTTGAAGTCGAAGACGGTGAAAGAGGACCGAAAGCAGAAAAGGTTGAACTAATAGACTAATTCAGGTCCGTTAATTCTCTTTTATAAAAGGGCAGTGATTTCACTGCCCTTTTTCTTTTGGTGCTCTTTGAATGCCACAAACGAATAGAGCGAAACCAATTCAGAAAAAGGTTCAAAAGTGATTCATCTCGTCTTATTTTCGATCGCGAAATATCGTAAAATGATTCAAACCATAACACTAAGGAAATAATTATGGATTCAATTGCCATTATTGTCATTGTTTTTTTACTGCTTTTAATCGGAATCGGTTTTGCCTCTCGCTCTGGTGTGGCACCTGCGGAATCTCAGGATAAAATGCAGGAAGACATATCAGAGGAATCGGCAGAAGACCGACGCCAACTATCGTCGGATCGTCGCCGTACCAACGAGCGTAGATTTAATGAGTTGGGTGTTGAGGAAGACAGGAGGTCGGGTGCAGAGCGCAGGCTCCAATCCGATCGCCGTCACGAATAATTAAATCGTTAACGGATTCTAACATGAGTTATAATACTATTCTAGTAGCATTGTGCGGTCGAGGCGACGAAGCGGATGTAATCGGGCAAGCTGTTACAATCGCCGAAATGAATCATGCAAACCTTATCGCAGTTCATGTGAATGAACCTCACGCCGGAGAAATGTCCATGATGATGGACAGTCCGGGCCGCAAATTGGATGAAGAAGATATTCGGGAGAGATTTCGGGCTGGCGGCTTTAATGAGATGGCAGATAAAGTGGTTGTCGAAATAATAAGCGATGAGAGAATTTCGAAAATCCTCACCAAAATGACAGAAGATGCTGATTTGCTTGTGCTCGGCCACAGGCGGATGAGTACCTTTAAATCAAATCTAATGGATTCTATTGATGAAGGCATTGTGAATCACGCAAAATGTCCCGTTCTGGTAGTCCCCAAGTAACCCAAATCCTTCAAACTTCAGGCTAGTTATGGATATTTTGGTCGAATTCAAATTGGTTTTAATCCCAATTGTAGTTTTCTTAGTCGTTTACGCGGCAATTACATTTGAGTTGGTAAATAAAGCTGTTGCCGCGATGTCTGGTGTGTCGGTGTTGGTTTTGCTTCATGTTGTTGGTGAACACCAAGCAGTTGAACTGATAGATATGGAAACCATCATGCTGCTCACCGGTATGATGATCATTGTCAGTATATTGAGACTTTCCGGGTTTTTTACCATTGTATCGGTGAAAATTGCAGAAGTTACTCAGGGTAGCCCAACCCGCATTCTTGTTTTGTTCTCTATCGTAACCGCTTTAATGTCGGCATTTTTAGATAATGTGACTACCGTTCTCATTATCATCCCCATTATCATTGAACTGACTCGAGGTATGGGATTAGATCCTAAAAAATATGTCTTAAGCCAAGCACTCATTTCAAATATCGGTGGAACAGCCACCTTAATTGGGGATCCACCTAATATCATCATTGGGTCCAAAGTCGGCCTTACGTTTAACCAGTTTATGTTCAATCTTGCACCGCTTGTTGTGATTGTATTTATCATTATTCTTTTTGCATTATGGATCAGCAATCGGGATGAATACAAACCCATTAACACCAACCTAACTAAACTGCTTACGGTACAGCTTTTGATGGAAAAAATCCGCTTTGAATTTATGAATATTCGCATAGATCGAAGTATGATGCATAAAGGATTAATGTGTCTTTTTCTTGCCATTGCATTGTTTATGACGCAGACCATTACAAAACTTGCGCCGGGAGTGGTGGCCCTTTCGGTTGCGATGCTTCTGTTTATTATATCTAAAGCAGATGTCGAATATGTGCTTGAAGAAGTGGAGTGGTCCACGCTCATGTTTTTTGCAGGACTTTTTATTTTAGTTGGTGTTTTGGAAGAAACTGGCGTAATAGAATGGATTGCGCATCATGTGTTTGTAAAAGTGGGGGACAATCCTTATATAGCGGTCTTAATGGTGCTTTGGGTTTCAGGAATTATTTCCGGATTTTTAGATAATATTCCCTTCACAATTACAATGATTCCAATTATTCATTTGATGCTGGAAACCAATCCAATCCCCAACAACATTTTATGGTGGGCGCTTGCTTTTGGCGCCTGCTTCGGTGGGAATATTACCATGATTGGATCTTCGGCGAATATTGTTTCAATTGGGATTGCTAAAAAACATGGTGTCAATATCAGTTTTATGGATTTTATGAAAACCGGGGCATGGGTGACCTTTATTTCGCTTTCATTAGCATCAATTTATTTAACTTTTTTCCTGTGGATGTCACTATGAGCAATCAAGATCAAATGATCATGGATGGATTATTTCGAGATTTGGTTGAGGTCGTTTCCTCATCTAAAGCCAGCTTAATTACCCTCCGCTGTTTGAGCGAAGCTATTGATCAATTGGATTGCAGTCCAGATGATTTGGTTACCCAAATTGATGGAGCGACGGAAGTGATTTTAAAAAGTCGCCCGCGAATGTTTCCGCTGGATAACCAAATTCCTCTCTTTCAAATGAAGTTAAGGGAAAGTGGAATTACGGGTGATGGAAATAAAATCAAATTAGAAGCGAAAAAAATCTTGGGCGAATTGTCAAACCAATTAAAGGAAGATTTGTTAATCCTAACTCAGCGAAGTACCGAATATATAGAGGACGGCGATATTATTATTATTCACTCCGTTGAAGAAACAGTGGAAATGTTGTTGCCTGAGGCCAAAAGAGCAGGCAAAAATTTTGAAGTGTTGATTTTAAAACAAGACATTGTTAAAACTCGACAAGTCATAAAAACGATGGATCGCGAAGGCATTAAATACCGCATTATACCGGAATACGATCTAGTACATTATTTTAATGAAGCGACGAAATTATTTATTGGTGCTCAGGCTATTACATCGGATAAAAAAGTTGTGGCCGATAGTGGCACTTCTAACATTGTAAGCGAATGCCATATTCATAAATTGCCCATCTATTTGTTTGCCCTTACACTTGAATTTTCAGGGAAAATTGCCGAAGAACAAAATATCTATTTGAAAAAACAATCCGATTTCGTTGGCGATCTAGAATTCAAAATCCAATCCCATTCTCACGATATATTTCAGCTGGATTTGGTGGATCTTCTCATTACAGAAAAAGGTGAAATCGCGATCGAGCAAGTTTTGGATTATGTTCCCCTAAATGATGATTAATCTCCACCCAATCGATCCAAATTTCTAATCTGTTTCGTAATAAAAATTCTTCTTCAGGGAAATGTGGAAAGTGTTAAAAATAAATAACGCCTTAAAATTTGCGTTATGTTTGTATAATACAAATAATAAGCAATAATGTGGTTATTCTGCAAAAATTTGATTATTTCGAACACGAGCAGTACATTCGATCTTGTTACAAACAACATAACAACCAACCATCCGATAGAATAAAATGAATCAATCCAAAAAAATTTCAAATTCAATGCTACGAAAAATTCGACAAAGTGGAGGGATGTTACTTGCTTTCTTCATTGTCGGGTGTGTCATATTTAAACCACTAAAAATTGCAGTTCCTTCTGAATTATATGGTGTTGAAAGAATGAAGGTGGGCGGTGGTGAGAAATCTGTACTATTTGATTTTGGTCCGTTTCATGTGTTTGATATAGGAGAAAGCACCGGGAGAGTCTTGTACTCCGATTTTAAAAGTTCATATTACGAAATAAAATCTTTTGAATTCAAATTGAACGATCCGTTGGGGAATGTGTGGGAATGTTGGTGTGAATACCCTCAAAGAAGTTTATTTGACGAACGGATTCGGTGTACATTCCAGGACGATCGCAATCCTGCTATTCTCTGGAATCTGGTTGATTCCACGCTTACCCTAGATCAGGATATCTTAACCATTCGTCCCTATTTTAAAACGGTCGAAAAACGAAGGATTGGCAGTACGTTAATGGGTTATACGTTCTCATCTTCCGATTCTGTACGAGCGATGGTTGATATTTCAAGTGCCAGAAGTGAAGCCATTTGGATTAATCCAAATGTGAAAACAAACTCCGCATTAGCAATAGCAGCTACTTCATCGGCGTTTATTCTAAAACATCGCCAACTTCATTATAATCAGAAAATAGATGACCAAAGTCCAGGATCAGATTTTGGAATGTAATTTAGAAATTTTCGATCATTATATGAAATTTACTTATTTGATAACACCGATTATACCATGATACAAAAACCAGTTACAGTTGCCGTAAATGATTTTGTCCGAAGACAAATAAAAGGCTCAGGCAAAACCTATTCCCCGACAATGAGTTTTGAAGAAATCGCAAATGTGGCACAAGAACATTTACACAACGGGAATTACAGAGAAGGATATCGGGATGGTGTTCGAATCATTTCTGTTCGCAGTGAATTTAATCAATCCTTCGTCTGCCCTTTTATTAAACTGGAAAAATCTTCAATTCTAAATGCAACCGTAGTAAAGAGAAGACCGGAAGAAGAACCCTACATCCAAATTCGCGCAACCAAGGGTAAGCCACTACTAACGGGAAAAGTGGAACTAATCCTATACCGTCATGATGTTTTAGCGGAAAACAAGGAACACTCGACTGAAGAAGATTGGGAATTAATCAGCATGCATGCGCTACCGAAAGGCGTAGAAAAATTACCGATGGGTCCTGTGACCATGATGAGAAACCAGCTTGAACTTGCCGGCGGAACCAAAGCACATTATTCATCGGAAGAATGGGCAGAAGCGGTACGGTTTTGGCAGCAATACGCTGCTTTGGAAATCTAGCTTATTTCAGGAACAGGATTTTCCGTGTAGCGATGCCGGAAGAAGATGAAAGCAACGCAAAATATAATCCGGCTGACTGATTTTGAGGATGCCAGACAATTGAGTGTGTCCCGGGCTGATAAGAACCATTAGACAATCTTTGAACATGAGCGCCGGTAACATCAACAATATCAAGTGTAATAAACGTTTTCTCGTTGACTGAGAATATTATGGTTGTGGATGGATTAAACGGGTTCGGGGCAATGGTTTGTATCTCAAATTGTCTTGGGATAACCTGAGATTCAGGTTGCACGGCCAAATCTATTGGTATTTCCGCCGGATAAAGATTGAATTGTCCATTGGTAATAGTTTTAGCATAAAAAATATTGGTCGGAGTAACGAGACCGTTAAAAGATCCCGCCACAGAATCCGAATCGGAAGTGGCAAACGTAATACCTCCGCTGACATTGACGTAAGCGTTGTTAACTAAAAGAGTAAGTATCTCAGCTAAAAGGCTATCTGTATTAATGGAATCCGGATTAACGATATCTGAGGAATCAGGCAAAATGCTGAATAAATCTGCCGCAAATACGGAATCAATATTTTCTAACAAAATCATGGATGGAAACGGATCCTCAGGATTAAATATCGGAAAAGTAGCGTCCGTTATTCCATCCCCGGTTGTATCTCTCAGTAAAATTAGAAAAATATCTACCGAATCGTCGCCGGCTGGCTGAAAAGCACTGATAATAAGAGTGGTTGTATCTTCATCCGCAAATTGAATCGCTCCGGCACCCGAAGTAGTGTCCACGCTAAAATCACCGGAGAACGTTCCATTGCCGCCAAGGCCGCTATAATTAAATGATAGAGATCCAGAATAGGTAGTTGGGTCTTGCCCAAACAAGGGAAGCAATAAAATTAAAGTTATGATGATGATTCTATGCATCTTCGCGCCTTTGTGTTGGAATGTTATGGAAAAAAGTTGTGGGCCCACCAGGATTCGAACCTGGAACCGACGGATTATGAGTCCGGCGCTCTAACCGTTGAGCTATGGGCCCCAAAGGGTGTGAAATTTAACGCTGCAGCTTAATTAATGAACAACCAACTTAAGTATTAAATGTTGAAGTACATACCGATCCGGATCATAGGGAGGTAGATGGGTGGACACCTAACAAACAAGAAGTTAAGATAAATTTACCTGCACCATAATCTTTTTGGGAATATAAGATCCAATTGTTCGGGAAGATGTATGAACTAAAGCAACAACTATATAATAGCTATTCTGTTTCAATGCAATTGAGTTGCCCATCAAGTGGAGAGATTAACACATTGTGTTTGTTTGGTGTGTATTTTAACCTATGTAGGAAATTTCATAGATTGATGAAATGTGTATATATGAACAGATTGGTATGGTTGGTTACTGTTCGAGGGTACCATTGCACATATTTATCAATTGTAGTTCAATAAAGTTTACGTTACGTTTACATAGAGAAACAAAATGTTACTATACATCATCCTCTTTATCCATCTGCCTCCCTTTGCGAAAGCTTGTTACTTCCGCAAAGTTGTATCGTGGACCTCAATCATCCATAATCGAGGAAGCTCTCCCAAAACATCAGAGAGTACCACAACCATCATTAGTCATGGAAGAATGTCTCTTTAAAGGGAATTTATAGGCCCACAACCACCTTGGTTGTGCCCAATTCCTATTCATTCCTTTTTGAAAGGTTTCCACTTCCGCAAAGTTGTTTTGTGAATCTCAATCATCTATTGTCGAGAAAGCGCTCCCAAACACCAGCCCAGTCATCGCGAGGATGCACGAGGACGCTATCCCCAAATATCTGTTTCAATTAAATTTGTAAATGAGTTGTATTATTATGTATAAGTTGTTTAAAATAGACAAATTCAATGAACAAAATGTGTACTAATATTGATAAATCGAGGTGTATATACACAAGAGGTGTATTATGAAACAATGGTTGAATAACAACACAATTCTAACTCTCCTTCTTTTCTCTGTGCTCTGCAATGTGTCTGGGCAAAGTACTGCCGAATTAAAGAAAAAAGCACAAGAAATGGGGATAACTCCTACACAAGCAAAAGAAATCGCCAAGCAGCGGGGGATGACGGACGCTCAAATCCAAGCCGAATTAAAAAAACGAGGGGTGTCTGCTGATTCTGAACTCGGAGGTTTGACTTCCCAAGAAGAAACAAGCGCGGATGGTTCCACTGAATTAACTGAAGAATCGGTAGTGGATTCTCCTGCTGAGGATGAAATAGAACCGGAGTCTGAAGAACAAGCTGCTCTAAAACCTCTTAACCGGTTCGGATATGATATTTTCCGTGGAGACCCCAGTGTATTCCAATCCTCCAATTTTGGCGCTGTTGATCCCAATTATAATATTGGTCCTGGCGATGAGGTTATCATTATGCTCTGGGGCGAAACGCAATTTCGACAAGTCTTTACGGTAAATCGAGAGGGGTTTATTTTTATGCCGGAAGTTGGACAAGTTTTTGTAAACAGTCAAACTCTCGGAGAACTGGAACGGAAACTTTCTCGCCTGCTTTCAAAAGTATATTCCAGCATCAGTCCCTCAACCGGGAAGGCTACAACTTTTATGGATGTGAGTTTGGGGAACCTACGCCCGCTCAGAATAATGGTTTTGGGTGAAGTTTCTCAGCCCGGCGCCTATTCTGTAAGCCCATCCGCCACATTGTTCACGGCATTATACTATTTTCGAGGTCCAACAGCTCTTGGGTCATTGAGAGATATTAGACTCATCAGAAACGGGAAGCAAATTGCCAGCATTGATTTTTATGATTATCTGCTTAGTGGTAAACAAACGAATGATGTCCGTTTACAACTTGATGATGTGATTTTTATCCCAACTAGAGGGAAAACTATATCCATCCAAGGATCTATTAATCGAAATGCCATATTTGAGTTAAAACAAGATGAGAATATCAGCGATCTTGTTCAAATGGCCGGAGGTATAGAAATAACCGCCTTCATCGACCGCGCCCAAATTGACCGAGTTGTTCCTTTTGAAGATAGAACGGAAGATTGGAATGACCGAGTTTTAACAGATTTTAACCTTGGTGAAGAATTAGCCGGGGGAAAAACACAAATTCGGTTACACGATGGTGATAAAATTCAGATTTTTTCTATTTTAGACATGCACAAGAACGATGTTCATATCGTTGGTTCTTCTGTCGTTCGCCCCGGTCGGTATGAGCTTAAGCCGGGTATGCGCGTTGGAGACCTTGTGGAAATGGCAGAAGGCCTACTGAGTGATGTATATTTACCACAAGCTCATCTCATCCGCACTCGTCCGGAAGATTTACGAGATGAACTATTAACAATCAACTTAGGAAAAGCGTTGGAAGGTGACACGTTAAATAATATCGAATTACAATGGATGGATAGATTGGTGGTTTTTAATGAGAATACAATTGAAAATTCGTTCAAATACGTTCGCATTTTAGGATCTGTAAAATCACCCGGCACCAAACCATTTTTTCCCGGAATGACGCTCAAAGAACTATTTTTGAATGCCGGTGGGTTTACGCCTGAAGTGTACCGCGCAAAAGTAGAAATTTCTCGGATTGATCCGGAAAATCCCCAACCAAATGATTATGCGAAAATTATTACTTTATCGTTTAACCAACACGATGCGGTTTCGCCCTATTTCTCACTTGACAATCTGCAAGACAGGGGCGGCATATTTTGTAATTACGAAATCCAGCCCAATGATATTGTCAGCATCCGCCGGGATCCGTATTTTAACCCGCAGAGACAAGTAACCATTGCCGGATCCGTTGTGTATCCCGGGACGTACAGTATTGATTCCCCAACTGAAAAAATTACGGATATTGTTTCTCGCGCCGGCGGTCTCCGACCTGAAGCATATCCCATGGGATCAACTTTTCAGAGAAACGGTGTGGATATTCAAATATCTATGAAAGAAATTTTGCGAAGGCCATCATCTTCGATGAATTTCACCCTAAAACACGGTGATATCATTGCCATTCCAGAACATCCTGAATTGGTATATGTTAATGGCGAAGTCAATAGCCCCGGAGCATATAAATATATTCCCGGGAAAAACCTTCGGTATTATCTCAAGAATGCAGGTGGCTATGCTCCCGATGCTGATGTAGATAATGTTTATGCCTCGTCTCCCGATGGAACTTCTATTCTTCATTCCAAGTGGAGTTTATTTTCTCCCGGAATTCCGGATGGGTCCATTATTACTGTTTCAAGGGTAGAAGATGCGGAACCGTTTGATAAGACGGAATTTGCTAAGGAAATGACTGCTATTTTTGCGAATTTTGCGCAAGTTGTTTCTGTCATTTATTTAGCCACTAGGTAATCACTCCCGTGATGCTGAATACATTCCGCTATTTCCCTTCCCCTTTTTTTATTAACAACCCCTCTGTGTCCAACCTTTCAATCTCCCCCAATGTTATATCAATCCAAAAACCCACTAATCAAATTTTTCATAAACACCCGAACACCCGAACACATGAACACTTCCCCTCTGTGTTCTCTGTGGCTAAAAAATGAATTTTGACCAACTCCTAGAATTATTGTACAATGCCAAGGGCATCACCCGGCTGGCAGACGTTGCCCGCGAGCTCGATGTTTCGCCCCAGGCGGTCAGCAACTGGAAGGCACGAAACCAAGTGCCGTATAAATACGTGGTAATAGTGAAAGAGCGCTTCGTTGCTGGAGAACTTGAAGGAGTGGAATCAGAAGAATCGGATAGAAATGTAAAACCACGTGCCGAAGAACTTCAGGCGCCAATGCCGTACGGTCCGTATGGTTTCCCCGAAGAGGACGAAATATCTCTGTGGGAAATTTTAGATGTGCTTAAAGAAAATATTCGGCTGATTCTAATCATTCCAACGGTAACCTGCATTCTAACCATCATTTATGTGCTCTTTATTGCTCAGCCGGTATTTACCTCCTCAGCGACTATTATTCCGGCAAGTGGAGAAAGTTCTATCGGGAATCTAGCGGGGATGGCTGCCCAATTTGGGATAACGGTACCCGGCGGGAATGAATCTGCCCCAAGTATGGTTTACCCGGAAATTATTCAAAGCCGGACGCTTGCTCGAAAACTTCTTAACAGAAAATTTAATACAAATGAGTACGGCCAAAATAAAACACTACTCCACATTCTTATGGTTGGGCACGATGAGCCAGAATATGGGTCGGATACCTTAGAAGCTTTGGCTATAGAATATTTGCAGGGAGAGGCGATTTCGGTTGAAAAAGATCGCCAATCGTCTATCCTTACGTTGACAGTCCAAGCCTTTGAGCCTCAACTGGCGGCAGATATGGCGACAGCATTGATTGAAGAATTGGATGAACATCAAAAACAATTCAACATTGAACAGGCAGCAAAAAAACGTATATTTATTGAAGAACGAATTGAAGAAGTGCGGTTGGATTTAGAAACAGCTGAAGAAGTACTCAAGGATTGGAGGCAGGGAAATAGAAATATCGGAGATTCGCCTGCACTTTTATTAGAGCAGGAACGCCTCATGCGAGAATCTGAAGTGCAAAAAAGTCTTTACATTACCCTAAAGCAAGAATATGAAATGGCTAAAATTGAAGAGGTGGAAGAATCTGATATTATATATATTTTGGATAAACCTGAGGTGCCTTTAGATAGAAGCAGCCCGAAGAGAAAGATGAGTGTGCTGCTGGCGGGGTTTCTCGGGATTGGAATGGGGGTGGTTGCGGCCTTCATAAGAAACTGGTACGAAACATCGCAAGATAAAGTAGCGGAATGATTTTTCTTAAACACCTTAACACTTTTGTCTTAACACTTTTTCTGGTTTGTTTTTCTTTTTTCAATAGAGCGGATATTTCGCCATTTTCTTTGGCGCAAAAAACAATATCATCCACGAATGACACGAATAATCACAAATATCAAAAAAGAAATGATCCATATTCTTGCAGTAAACATTGATGAAAAATTATAATGCAACTGCTAACCACCTAACAAAGCCATAAAAATAATTCGTGTTTTTTTCGTGCAATTCGTGGACAGGTTTTTCTTTTTTTCAATTTTCAATCCTCAATAGTCAATTATCAATTACGAGGTGTAAAGTGAAATCCTTTATCCAAAAAATTATATTGACACATATAGTTTCAAAAGCGTACTATATAACGAGTAATAAAATTACACGATAAAGAACTAATGCTTGAAACATTAATCACATCCAAAACAAGGATCAAACTTCTACTGAAGTTCTTCCTCAACCCGGGAACCCGGGCTTACCTTCGGGAGCTTGCCACGGAATTTGGGGAATCCACCAATGCCATTCGCGTGGAATTAAATCGTTTGACGGACGCCAAGTTGCTTGAACGAGGGGAAAATGGCAGGACGGTGATGTACAATGCCAATACCAATCATTCTCTATTTAGTGACATTCAGAATGTGGTAAAAAAATATATGGGAATTGATAAACTAGCAGAAGAGTTGGTTGCAAAACTTGGTGAGGTGAAAGTGGCATACGTTATTGGAGATTACGCGAAGGGTCATGATTCCGGGTTGATAGATTTAGTTTTGGTGGGACATATTGATGAAACCAAATTGAAGGAAGTAACCGCCAAAACCGAAACATTAATTGATCGCAAAATTCGGACGCTTATTTTGAGTGCAGATGATCTTAAAAAATTAACCAAACGGTTAAATCTTGATCGCGCTCTTTTGATTTGGGGAAAAGAAACAGTGAATAGTGAACAGTAATGCGTTTGAAAACCCACAAAGATTTAGATGTTTATCAGAATTCTATGGAATTAGTAACTGATATATACCATATGACTAAGTTTTTTCCCAGGGAAGAGCAATATGGCCTGACCAGCCAGATCAGGCGATCTGCTGTATCCGTCCCATCCAACATTGCTGAAGGTGCTGCCAGAAAAAGTAAACCGGAATTCATCCAATTTCTATATATAGCCCTTGGTTCATTATCAGAGCTAGAAACACAATTAATAATTTATTGTCAAAGATAACTAATGTACGGAAAATGATTTTTGGATTGGTTAAATCTGTCAAGAGCAAATCATGAAAAATATTCAATCCAATACCGCTCCCAGATCACAGTTCACCGCTCACAGTTCACAGTTCACCGCTCCCAGTTCACCGATCACGAAAAAGTGGTACGCCATTTACGTCAGATCTCGCCATGAAAAGGTGATTGATTCTGAGCTCAGATTAAAAGGCATTGAATCATCTCTTCCACTGATGACTACAATTCGCCAGTGGAGCGATCGCCGGAAAAAGGTAGAGGTCCCATTATTCAGAGGATA
This sequence comes from Candidatus Neomarinimicrobiota bacterium, assembly GCA_018651745.1. NCBI lineage: Bacteria > Pseudomonadati > Fidelibacterota > Fidelibacterota bacterium. The sequence goes on from JABIDL010000027.1 coordinate 70,472, forward strand.
TTTATTTGTGAAAATCGAATTAAAAACAGAAAAATTATCGGTTCTTCAAACGAATGGCGTTGTGAAGTTTGTGGATTTCAATCGAAATGTTGTAATCATTCCCGAACAGCAGATGTATTGGCTGAATCAAATGGTGGATTCTAAGCTTGGGCTTCACCCGGAGCAAAACCTGCCGATTGGATCAGAGGTGGATGTGTTGGTTGGTCCGCTGAGGGGGTTACGAGGAAGGGTAAAACAAAAAAATTCAAGAACAAGGCTGGTAGTGTGGATTGATTCAATTATGCAGGGTGTTTCTGTAGAATTGGATCTCGCGTGCTTGTCGCCTACATCGCCTAAAACCAGACATATTCGTTCCGCACACACAGGAGAATATATAGTGTAACCTCGTGATGATAAACTGTACTAAGAACTGATCACCGATCACCGATCACCGTTCACAGTTTACACATTACGAATCGCCCTTCACGGTTCCAATTTGGGACTGAAAGGGCGGAGCTATGTTTAAAAGATCTGGGTAAAAAATGGTTCGCAATACAGAATATGTTTCAGTTGGACGGAGTTTGGTCCAACTGAGGTAGAAATAACGGATTATCACTAAAGGAACAAAGAATGGTTAGAATACCTACAGATCGTAAACCAACTCATCCTGGAGAAATGTTGATTGAAGAATTCCTCAAACCTATGAATATTACACAAAAACAACTCTCGCTTTCTATACATGTACCATTTCAACGAATCAATGAACTTGTAAATGGTAAAAGAGGAGTTACACCCAGCACAGCACTTCGCTTTTCAGCATTTTTTGGGAATACGCCTGATTTTTGGATGAATATCCAACAACGTTGGGATTTGTATTGGGCGCAAGAAAAAGAGGCGAATGAATTACACCAAATACAACGCATCGCTTAAGTGAAGTACTGCCACTATCCACAAACAAAACAATATCATCCACGAATGACACGAATAATCACAAATAACAAAAAAGAGACGATCCATATTCTTGCAGTAAACATTGATGAAAAGTTATAATGCAACCGCTAACCACATACCAAAGCCATAAAAAAATAATTCGTGTTTTTTTTCGTGCAATTTGTGGACAGGAAGTTTTTTTCAATAGAGCGGATATTTCGCCATTTTCTTTGGCGCAAAGAAAACGGCTGCAAA